>DAOVLD010000013.1 GCA_030631445.1 Bacteroidota bacterium | reverse complement strand
TTTTATGTCGATGATATTGAACCGGAAAAACTGATTGAAATAAGCATTAATGAAATGCTCCAATCACTTGATCCTTACACTGTTTATATTCCGGAATCAGACATTGACGATTTTAATTTTGCAACAACAGGTAAATACGGAGGTATTGGTTCGTTAATCAGGAAAAGTGGTGATTATACTGTTATTTCTGAGATATATAAAAATTTCCCGGCAGATTTAGCAGGACTGAAAGCCGGAGATATTATCCGGGAGATAGATAGTAAATCTATTGAGGGATTGGCTCTTCACAAAGTAAGTGACCTGTTAAAAGGTCTGCCTGACACCGAAGTTGGAGTAACCATTAAACGATATGGAATTAATGAACACTTTACAGTTACTCTTATCCGCAAAAAAATCCATGTCACCGGTGTTCCTTATTATGGTATGCTTAATGAAAATATTGGCTATATCCGTCTTTCAAACTTCACACAGGATTGCTTTAAAGATGTTAAAAACGCTCTTTCTGATCTTAAGAAAACATATTCTTTAAAATCATTAATTCTTGATTTGCGAGGAAATCCGGGCGGTTTACTTATCGAGGCAGTTAACGTTTCAAATCTTTTTGTTGACAAAGGGCAGGAAATAGTCAGTACCAGGGGCAAAGTAAAACAATTCGATGAAATATACAGGGCAAGGAATCTTCCGGTTGATACTCAAACACCCCTTGTTGTTCTTGTAGACCGGGGGTCTGCATCAGCATCAGAAATCGTTGCAGGTGCTCTTCAGGATATTGACAGGGCAGTAATTGTCGGTACCCGTACCTTTGGAAAGGGTCTTGTTCAAACCACTCGTCCTTTAAGCTATAATTCAAGACTTAAGGTGACAACGGCAAAGTATTATATCCCCAGCGGGCGTTGTATCCAGGCGCTGGATTACTCCAATCGTAATGAGGACGGAAGCGTTGGTCATATACCGGATTCCCTGATTTCAGAATATAAAACCAAAAATGGTCGATTGGTTTATGACGGCGGTGGTATTTCTCCTGATATTGAAATTAAAAAGGATAATTATAGCCAGCTTACTATTGAACTTTTTACCGGTTTTTTGTTTTTCGACTTTTCAACCCGTTATTATTTAACACATGACTCGCTACTTCCTCCTGGTGATTTTAAGCTTACTGACGATATTTATCTTGATTTTATCGCTTTTGTTAAAGAACAAAACTTTAATTATAAAACTAAAACCGAACAGGTATTACGTACATTGGAAAAAACTGCAAAAAAAGAAAAATATTACCAACTTTCCGAGAACGAATTCACAGCGCTTTCAAAAAGACTTTCGCACGATCTTGAACAGGACATGAATACCTTTAGCAAGGAAATTAAAATCCTTCTTGAAGAATTTATTGTTGACCGCTATTATTACCGTTCTGGTATGATACAGTCTTCACTTGCTTATGACAAACAAATAGAAAAAGCATGTGAACTACTTGAAGGGAAAAACATATACACTGCCATTCTCAATTCTTCTGATCAATAAAATTTCGTAATTATAATCACGTGATAAAAACTGTGATTAATAACGTAATTAATTTTTTGAAAAGTAAGAAAAGGTAGTTAAAAATCTCGCTCCTTACTCCTTATGTCCTTCCTACTTCCAACTTCTTACTTCTTACTTCTTACTTCTTACTTCTTACTTCCTACTCCTTACTTCTTTTCTCCTCTTCTTTCTTCACTCATCTCTCACCGCTTCTTTCTACCTACTTCTTCTTACTTCCTGCTTCCTACTTTCTCCATTAGTGTGCTTCAAGCCAGTTTCTTCCTGTACCCCATTCAACTATAAGAGGCACATCCAGCTTTACAGCATTCTGCATTTCATTAACCACAATATCACTAAGCTCATCAACTTCTTTTTCCGGGACATCAAAAACCAGTTCGTCATGAACCTGTAATATCATTCCGGATTTTAATTGTTTTTCCTCTATCCTGTTGTGAATATTGATCATTGCTATTTTGATAATATCAGCTGCAGATCCCTGAATAGGTGCATTTATTGCATTTCTCTCTGCAAATCCTCTTACAACAGAATTACGTGATAATATATCAGGAAGATACCTTGTTCTGCCCATAATGGTTTGCACATATCCTTTTTCTCTTGCTCCCTCTATGCTCTCGTCCATATATTTTTTAACCCCCGGATAAGTTTTAAAATACTCCTCTATAAATTCCTTAGCATCAGACAGTGACAAATTCATCCTCCGGCTCAGTCCAAAAGCAGAAATTCCATATATGATACCAAAATTAGCAGTTTTTGCTCTTCCGCGCATTTCTTTTGTAACATCCCCTGATGAAATTCTATGTATTTTTGCTGCTGTAGAGACATGAATATCTTCACCTGCATTAAAAGCCTCAATCATATTTTTATCGCCACTCATATGTGCCATTAATCTTAACTCAATCTGTGAATAATCAGCCGAGATCAGAACGTGTTTTACATCCGAGGGAATAAAAGCTTTCCTTATCTCCCTGCCTCTGTCTTCCCTTATCGGGATATTCTGTAAATTCGGGTTATTGGAGCTTAAGCGTCCCGTAGCTGTAATTGTTTGATTGAAAGAAGAATGAATTTTCCCAGTTTCGCTATTTTTTAACTCCGGGAGTTTTTCAACATAAGTGGAAAGTAATTTGCTAATCGATCTGAATTCTAATATTTTAGATACTATTTCATGTCTGTTCACAAGTCTTTGCAGTACTTCTTCGCTTGTAGAATATTGTCCGGTTTTTGTCTTTTTTGCTTTAGAATCAATTTTCATTTTATTAAACAATATTTCGCCCAGTTGTTTCGGAGAGGAAATATTAAATTCCGTATCAGCAAGTTTATAGATTTTATTCTGGATATCCAGCAATTCAATTTTTAATATTGCCGAGTATTTTTTCAACACATCAACATTTACCTTAAATCCTTTCATTTCCATGTCACATAATACATATATCAATGGCATTTCTATTTTCCTGGCAAGTGTTTCAAGGTGTTTCTCTTTAAGTTCCTTTTCAAGAATCTCTTTTATCTGCCATGTTAAATCTGCATCTTCTGCTGCATATTCTTTAATTTTTTCTTGTGGTACTGATCTCATGTTCGCCTGATTTTTCCCTTTTACCCCTATCAATTCTTCAATTTTAACGGGAGTATAATTCAGATAGTCCTCTGCCAGATCGTTCAATCCATGTCTTCCTTCAGGTTTAATAAGATAATGGGCAATCATTGTATCAAATAATGCACCTTTCACAACGATTCCTCTTTTCCGCATAACCTTTATATCAAATTTCAGGTTCTGACCTATTTTTTCAATCTTTTCGTTTTCAAACACCGGTTTGAATTTCTCAAGTACTTTTTCAGATATCTTTTTATCGCTTTCCACAGGGAGCCAACATGCTTCATGACTTTCACAACAAAAAGAAATACCAACCAATTCATCTTTAACAGTATCCAATCCTGTTGTTTCGGTGTCAAAACAAAACCGGTTTTGTTTATTTAGTTTGCTTATAAGCGCATCTTGTTTTTCGGGTGTATCAACCAAAATATAATTATGCGGGGTTGATTTAATGTTTTTCCTGAGATTATCTGTTTTCTCTATTCCTGTATCAGGTCCGGAAAACAATGATCCCTGTGCTGCTATTTCTTCTTTTTTCGCCGGCATTTCAATCCCCTTATTCAACCGGAAAAGGAAACTTTTGAATTCCAGTTCCTGAAATATTTCCTGCAACTTGTCCTTGTCCGGATCTTTTGATTTCATTGCTTCCTCATCGAAATCAACCGGAACATCCAGTGGGATTTCAACCAACTTCCTGGATAATTCAATCTGTTCCCTGTATTTAATCAGGCTTTCTTTTTGTTTTCCTTTAAAGTGTTCAATGTTTTTGAATATTTCATCTATTCCGCCATATTTTGATATAAGTTTTTTTGATGTTTTTTCTCCTATGCCAGGTGCGCCGGGTATGTTATCTGAAGCATCTCCCCAAAGAGCAAGCACTTCAATTACCTGTTCCGGACTCTCTACCATAAATTCCTCTCTGACTTTTTCCTTATTCCAAATAACTGCTTGTGTTCCGCCTCTTCCCGGTTTATAAATAAATATATTATCGGAAACAAGTTGTGCAAAATCCTTATCCGAAGTCATCATATAAACCTTAAAACCCTTACTTTCTGCCTTTTTTGCAATAGTTCCTATAGTATCATCTGCTTCATATCCTTCCACTTCCAGAATAGGTATATTGTAAGCCGAAATTATTTTTTTTATATACGGAACAGATTTTCTAATATCTTCAGGCGTCGCTTCCCTGTTGGCTTTGTATTCTTTATACATTTTATGCCTGAAGGTAGGAGAAGGAGGATCAAAAACCACAGCAATATGTGAAGGGTTCTGGTTTTTAATAATATCATTCAAAGTGTTAATAAATCCATAAATTGCAGAAGTATTTAATCCTTGGGAAGTTTTTACAGGATTATGGATAAATGCATAATATGCTCTGAATATCAATGCATAAGCATCAAGTAAGAAAAGTTTTTTATTGCCGGTCATTGCTTTTTATCTTAATATTAATTGTGTTGCAGTGAAGTAAAAAAGTAATGAGGTAATTAAGTAATGAGGTAATCTCTCTTTCTTCCTCTTCCTTTTTACTACATACTATTTACTACTTACTTCTTCTTTCTTCCCTTCTGCCTTTATTTATTATCTTCCTCATACCATTCTGCAAAAGATGTTGTCGTTTCATACAATCTAAGTCGCTGAAGCTGTGTGCCTTCGGGTAATTTTTCTTTAATTTTATCAACAAAATATATTACAAGTTTCTCACAGGTTGGCTGGAAATCCATTACCTCATATTTTTCAAACATTTGTCCTATTTTCTGTAACATTTCATATGGTGCTTGTTTATTAACAACAACCGTATGATCAAACCTGTTTATAATTGTGTTTTTCACAATCTTTTTCAGGTCACCAAAGTCAATTATCATTCCATGCTTGGGTTTACCCGGGTCATTTAACGGCTCGCCCTTTACGGTTACCAGTAATTTGTATGAATGCCCGTGTATGTTTCTGCAGGGTCCGTCATAATTCCACAAGGCATGAGCCATTTCAAAATGGAATTCCTTTGTAACACGTACTTTAGCCATAATTTTTTCCTAATTCCTTAATTATTTACTCGTCCCATTGTATAACTTCTTCTCTTCTTTCTTCCATACTCACCCACTTACCTACTCACCTCTTCTTCTATGACCTCTTCATTTTTCCCTCTTCGACTTTCAACTTTCAACTTCTTCAATGACCCCAGTGAAATATGCTCCTTCCCTGGTTAAATATTTTCGTGCCTCAAATTTCACAGGGCAGGCTTCGTATTTCACGGGGTAAACTTCTTCTTCACCCGGAACATCTATTTACGCATTCAATAATACTTGCAATATTATCGTGCTTCAGGTAATAATAGGTGTATTTGCCTTTTCGCCTGGATGATAAAACTCCTTTATCTTTCAAAATACCCAGATGATGAGAGGTTGTAGATTGTTCAATATTAAGCAGTTCGTGAATCTCCGTGACATTAAGTTGCTTTCCGTCATCCAGATAATTTAGAATTGCTATTCTCATCGGATGGGCAATTGCTTTCAACATATTAGCTGCTCTCTCAAGCTGTTCAGAGGATAAATCTTTTATTTTCATAGTTTCTATATATTTACATATCTAGGTTTAACAAATATATACATATGTTAATTCTAAAACAACGAGAGTTATCATATTTAAATGGACTGTCATAAGCTTTACGAAAAGTTTGGAGAGATTGCTTCTCCGCCAACCGGCGGATCGCAAAATCAGTATACTTTTTATACATTTATAAACTTCCTTTACATTAAGTTACTGCCCAAAAAACGACTATTATATATTTTCCTATCTTTGAGCAAATTAAATTAATTCACCTTTTGATACCTGTTATTTTCGCCTTTTGTTTTATCTATAAATAGGTTTATGCCGACTGGTATTATATCATAAATATTTGTATGTCTGCAGTTAAGGAAATAAGAACGCCTATAGAAACAGAAATGAAGCGGTTCACCGGTTACTTCAATACAATTATGAAAAGCAAGGTGTCCCTCCTTAATGTTATCACTAAATATATTCTCAGGAGGAAGGGTAAACAAATGAGGCCAATGTTTGTTTTTCTTTCAGCTAAATTATCAGGCGATATAAATGAATCCAGTTTTACTGCGGCAGCTCTTATTGAACTTCTTCATACTGCAACACTTGTGCATGATGATGTGGTGGATGAATCATTTGAAAGGAGAGGGTTTTTTTCAGTAAATGCCCTATGGAAATCAAAAATTGCTGTTTTACTTGGTGATTATCTTTTAGCTAAAGGGTTACTTCTTGCCGTGGAAAACAAAGAATATGAACTACTTGAAATTGTTTCCGGGGCAGTTAAGGAAATGAGTGAGGGTGAATTATTGCAGATACAAAAATCAAGGAAGCTTAATATTTCTGAAGATGAATATTTTGAAGTGATCCGAAAAAAAACAGCTGCTCTTATTGCTGCTTGTTGTGCTTCCGGGACTAAATCTGTTACAGATGATCCGGATACTATCAGCAAAATGAAGCAATTTGGAGAATATATAGGCATTGCATTTCAGATAAAGGATGATCTGTTTGATTATGAGAAAAAAGGCCCTTTAGGTAAACCAACCGGGAATGATATAAAAGAAAAAAAACTTACTCTTCCATTGATTTATGCCCTTGAAAATGCCGGGTTTGGTCAAAAAATATCTATTCTCCGTCTTATTAAACATCATAATAAAAATTCACAAAAAGTAAGGGATGTAATTCGTTTTGTTAAAGAAACCGGTGGTATTGAATACTCCGTGCAAAAAATGAATGAATATAAAAACAAAGCGCTTGATATTTTAGACGAATTTCCTGAAAGCGAGGCAAGGTTATCCTTACAAAAACTTGCCTTGTACACTACCGGCAGAGTCAAGTAGATATAACAGACACACACACCCTACTTGCTTATTTATTCCCCCAAGTTATTAGTTAAACTTAAAATGTTAAAAGTTAAGAAATGTGATGGGGCTTTGCTAAACGAAGTGAAGCTTTTTGGAACGATGAACTATGAAGGTTGAACGATGAAGGGAAAGAGCTTTATGTTCAAAGTTGTCATGTGCTTCTTTTAAGCATATTAAGTAAACGGGGTTTTACGATCCGCCGGTTGGTGGATAAGCAGTCTTCTCTTCTCATCTTTACATTTGACCACAGTGAAATATGCTCCCACCCTAGTGAAAGATTTTCGTGCCTCAAATTTCACCCCGATACAGTCGTGCCTCCTTACGGGGCAGGCAGGACAAGCGTCGCATTTCATGTGGCTAGCATTTGACATCATTTAATATTCTGGTTGTTTTTGGCAGTTTGCTTCGCAATTTCATAGGGTATTAGAAAAGAATAATAAAATATTACAAGGAAATAAGCTCAAAAATACACGAAATACAACATTGCAAATTGAATACCAGCGCATTACGCAATGTGTTTCTTTGTTTCATTTTTTCCCGATCCAGGATGATTTTTGAAATATTTGAGTAAAATATTTGTTTTTGCCTTACCAATAAGTTTTTCCAGTTCATCACTATCGGCTTTTTTTATCCGGTCAACATTTTTAAATTTTTCAAAAAGTTTTTTCAAAGTCTCCGGACCAATTCCTTTTATCAGATCAATTTCTGATCTTAAAAATTTATTTGACCGTTTTTGCCGGTGAAATGAGATCCCGAACCGGTGTGCTTCGTTTCTCAGATTTTGTATAATTTTTAACGAATAAGAATTTTTGTCAAGATAGATAGGGACCGGATCAGATGGAAAAAATATCTCCTCCAGTCTTTTTGCTATTCCAATTATTGTAAGTTTATTACGAATATTGAGTTTGTCCAGACTTTCAACTGCCGCATTTAACTGACCTTTCCCACCATCAATTATAACCAATTGAGGCAGTGGTTTATTTTCATTTAATAATCTGCTGTACCTTCGATATACCACCTCACCCATTGAAGCATAATCATTTGCCCCCTGCACGGTCTTTATATTATAATGCCTGTATTCACGTTTTAAGGGTTTCCCGTTTTTAAACACTACACAAGCCGCAACAGGATTGGTTCCCTGTATATTCGAATTATCAAAACATTCAATAAGTGTTGGTAATTTATTCATCCTTAGGTCTTTTTGAATCTGTTTCAGTTTCTTTTCCAGGCGTACTGATTTTTTACTTCCTTCTAAAAGTTTTTGAATCCCTCTGCGATAATACCAGGCATTTCTTTTTGAAAGATCCAGCAATTTCTTCTTATCACCTCTTTGAGGAACAGTAACATTTACCTCTTTAAGCTCAATCTCCGGGATAAATGGCAGAATTATTTCTTTTGCTTTACTTGAAAACCGTTTCCTTATATCAATAAAAACAATCCGTAATATTTCTTCTTTTGTCTCATCAAGTTTTTTTCTGATTTCTACCGTATGTGACTGAATTACTGCTCCTTTTATCACCTTTAAATAATTAACATACGCACGTTTCTTGTCATCAATTATTGAAAAAACATCCACATCTTTAATGCGTAAACTAACAATGGTTGAACGGCCCCGGTATTTCTCAAGTGTTTTTATTTTTTCTTTGATAATAGCCGCCTTTTCATATTTTAATCCGGTTGCATATTCATCCATTAACTTCTTCAGGTATCTAATAACTTCCTGAATATTTCCCTTCAGAATATTTTTCACTTGTTTAATCAATTTTTCATAATCTTCTACACTCTGCATACCTTCGCAGGGCCCCTTGCAATTCCCCAGGTGATATTCAAGACAAACTTTAATTTTTCCTTTTATTATGTTTTCCGGATTAAGTTTATAGGAACATGTTCTGAGCGGATACAGCTTTTTTAATAGCTCAAGCAATGTTTTCACCATAGCGTTTGAGGTATACGGACCGAAATAATCTGATCCGTCATGAATAATATTCCTTGTAGAAAAAACCCTTGGAAAAGGTTCATTTCTAATACATATCCAAGGGAAAGTTTTATCGTCTTTTAACATTATGTTATACCTGGGTTGATGCTTTTTAATCAGGTTGTTTTCAAGCAATAAAGCATCTGCTTCACAATCAACAACAATATGTTTTATTTCAGTAATTTTACTGACCAGGATCTTCGTTTTACCATAGTTTCTCCCAGTAAAATATGAAGAAACCCGTTTTTTCAAATTTTTTGCCTTCCCTACGTATATCAAACTACCATTATTGTCAAAATACTGGTATACACCGGGCTTACCGGGCATCACTGTTAGTAAGGATTTAATATTAGCTGGTATTGTAACAGACTTATCCATTGCCGAAATGTAGTGAATTTATGTAATATAGGTTATTAGGATATGAGGAGATGGAGTAATGAGGTGATGTGGTGTTGAATAGTTTATAAGTTGAGAAGTTTAGAAGTTTAGAAGTTTAGGAGTAAAATAGTTAAGAAATTGTGATGCAGTGCTGTAATGTAAAGAGTTAAAGGTTTGAAGATTGAACTCAGTCTGAAAAGCCTTTGTGACTCTTTGTAACTTCTTTGTGTTTCTCTGTGGCTAGCTCTTAATTGGTTATTACACAAAGGATAACAAAGGATACACAGAGTTCCACAAAGAAAAGAACCGTATTACCTTTTTTTGAAATAGTCTTGTGAGAAGAAAAAATAATATCTTTGCTCTTCGCTCTTTGCCCTCTGCTCTTTATTCCACAAACAGTGATACCGGGGAAAAGGCGTTAACATCAAAAAGACCTTTATCGCTCAGTTTTAATTCAGGAATTACAAGAAGAGCCATAAACGAGAGTGTCATTAAGGGAGATTTGAATGAAGACCCCAGAGATTTTGCCAGTTCGTTAAGTTCGGCATACCCGGAGGCTGTTTTCTCTCCTCTTTCCGAGGACATTAAACCAGCAATTTCAAGTGGTAGTTGATTAATATTCCCTTTATAACTAATTGCAATACCACCTTTTAAAGAAATTACTGTATTTATAGCTTTTAGCAGATCTTTATCATTTGTTCCTACAGCAATAATATTATGACTGTCATGAGCAATGCTTTGAGCCACAGCACCATCTTTAAATCCAATGCCATGAATAAATCCAATTGCAGGTTCAGAATTATTGTAACGGTTTACTACAACCAGTTTCAATATATCATTTTCAACATCCGGAATTACGCGCCCATTCAGGGTATTCGGTTTTACAACTGTTGAGCCTGTAAATAACTGTCCGTCAAAACATTTTACAACCCTAATATTCTTCCTATTGTCTTTTACCAGCAGGTCTTTCCCCGATATTTTCTTCTTTTTGAAATTATTAACCGGTTTACCTGTTTTGTATTCAAATAAAGTTTCCTCTTTATCATATACTTTTTCCCCGTTAATATAAGTTTCCAGGACATTAAGATTATCAAGATTATCAACAATAATGAAGTCTGCAGGATCCCCGGTTTGCAGTAATCCTATATTCAGATTGTAATGTTTAACCGGATTTACACAAGCAGCCGTTAGCAAGTCAAATAGGTCAATCCCCTTTTCAAGACCTCTTTTAATAAGCAGGTTAATATGTCCTTTCACCAGATCGTCAGGATGACAATCATCAGTACATAACATAACCTTTTCAGGATACTTTTTTATTAAAGAACAGAGAACATTAAAGTTTTTTGCTGCACTACCTTCCCTTATCTGTATTTTAATTCCATTCTCAATTTTTTCAATAGCTTCATCAATGGTTGCACATTCGTGATCAGTAGATATGTTTGCACTAACATATTTCTTTAATCTTTCACCAGTAACTCCCGGCGCATGTCCATCAATGGGTTTATTGAATTTCATTGCAGATCTTATCTTTCCCCAAACCTCCGTATCATCATCTATTACCCCCGGGAAGTTCATCATCTCTGCCAGGAATAAATAATCATCGCTTTTTAACAGCTCACCAACAATTTCAGCATTCAGAGTTGCACCTGATGTTTCAAAACCTGTAGCCGGTACACATGACGGCACCCCGAAATGAAATTTCAACGGCACTTTTTTCCCATCCTCAATCATAAAATTCAACCCTTCTTTCCCGCATACATTTGCAATTTCGTGTGGGTCGGACACTGTTGCAATTGTTCCGTGTCTGACTGCCAATCGGGCAAACTCACCCGGAGTAAGCATTGAGCTTTCAATATGTACATGGGCATCAATAAAACCAGGCAAAATATATTTCCCCATTTGCTCTTTAACAGACTCTATTTTTGTTATTTTCCCGTTTTCCACAGAAACACCTGCATTTAATATCGTTCTGTTTACCGGATCAACTAATTTCCCAAATAATAAATATTTTTTTTCTTTCATGCTATATTAATAATGTTCCACGTGGAACACAATGAAGTTAAAAGTTAAAAGTTAAAAGTTAAAATACTTATTTACTAAAACCAAAACATGTTCCACGTGGAACAAATGGAGAATTTTCGCCATGTCGTCCTGTCGCCCCATCATTTCATCTTCCCATTGCTTCTTCTATTCTTCTTTCTTCCCTTTCAACTTTCAACTTTATAACTTTTAACTTTCCTATCTTCCCATATACACAAGCAATACATTAATATCTGAAGGAGAAACTCCGCTAATTCTTGATGCCTGCCCAATTGTTTCCGGTCTTATTTTCGAAAGCTTTTGCCTGCCTTCTGTTGATATTGATAATATTTCCTCATAATTAATTTTTTCTTTTATTTTTATATTTTCCAGTCTTTGTATTTTTTTTGCAATTTTTTCTTCCCTTTCAATATAACCTTTATACTTAATCTCAATTTCTGCTGATTCCAGTATCTCCTCTTTCATTACACTTATTTCATCAAATTTCTTTTTCACTTTCTCCAATCCTTTTTCCAGGTCTTTAATTTTAATTTCCGGTCTCAATAGTATTTGATCCAGTTTTCTGCTTTGCTTAATTTTTCTTGTTCCAAGCCTTTCCAATATCCTGTTTATTTCTTCCGGTCTTATTGATTCCTTTTTAATCCATTCAATTATTTTATCTCTTTCTTTATACTTTTTCCTTACTTTTTCCATTCTTTCTTCAGATGCCAACCCAATTTTATATCCTATATCCGTAAGTCTTTTATCAGCATTATCTTGTCTTAACAAAATTCTGTACTCTGCTCTTGATGTAAACATTCTGTATGGTTCATCAACTCCCTTTGTAATAAGGTCGTCAATAAGTACACCTATATAAGCTTCGTTACGGTTAAGTATTATTTCTTCTTTGTTATTTAACTTTAAATGAGCATTTATTCCAGCCATTAATCCCTGTGCACCAGCTTCTTCATATCCTGTTGTTCCGTTTACCTGTCCGGCAAAATAGAGGTTCTCTATTCTTTTCGTCTCCAGTGTATGTTTTATTTGTGTTGGCGGTAAGTAATCATATTCTATTGCATATCCTGGTCTGAATATTTTAACTTCTTCCATTCCTTCGATTTTTTTCAGTGCTTCATATTGTATTTCCACTGATAAACTGGACGAAAACCCGTTAATATAATATTCTACAGTATTTTCTCCTTCCGGTTCAAGGAATAACTGATGCATATCTTTCCCCTCAAATGTTACTATTTTTCCTTCTATACTCGGACAATATCTTGGTCCAATACTTTTGATTGTACCATCATATAAAGGCGAATCTATAAGACCTCTATTAAGAATATTATGAACTTCCTTGTTTGTATATGTAATAAAGCAGCTTTTTTCATTTCCTATAATAACCTTATCATTCATAAATGAAAAACATTTCCCTTCCCCGTCTCCTTTTTGCTCCTTTAATTTTTTAAAATTTATCGTTCTTCCATCAATTCTTGCCGGCGTTCCGGTTTTCATTCTTCCAACCTCAAAACCAATTTTCATTAATTGCTTTGATAATCCATATGATGCAGGTTCTGAGGCCCTTCCTCCTTTATTCCGCATTTTCCCAACATACATAATTCCATTCATAAACGTCCCGCTTGTAATAATAACACTTTTCCCTTTTATTGCTGTTCCCATATTTGTCTTTACGCCAACCGATTTTTTATTTTTTATTATAATTTTTTCTACCGTATCCTGCCAAAAATCCAGGTTCTCAATTTTTTCAAGTTTCTCCCTCCAAATTTTTGTAAATTTCATTCTATCGTTTTGTGCCCTTGGGCTCCACATTGCCGGTCCTTTTGATCTATTAAGCATTCGGAACTGTATCATACTTTCATCAGTTACAATTCCACTATACCCTCCCAAAGCATCTATCTCCCTAATTATCTGTCCCTTTGCAATCCCTCCCATAGCCGGATTGCATGACATTTCTGCAATTTTTGTCATATCCATTGTAATTAGCAATACCTCAGAACCCATATTTGCTGCTGCTGCTGCTGCCTCACAACCAGCATGTCCCGCTCCAATAACAATTACATCATATTCTTTCATTATCCAATATTATTATTCTTACTGCCTAATAATAACCAGCTAAAATCAATTAAAAGCATCTGTTACAAACAGTGCCTTATTAACTATTTACAAATTTATTCTTTTCTTCTATAGGTAAGCTCAGGAAATGTCTAAAATTTATCCAGGTAAAAATTCTCCTTTTCTCTCATTACTTTTTTCTCCTCCTCTTTCTTATCATTATAACCAATCAGGTGCAGAACTCCATGAATAATAACCCTATTAATTTCTTCTGCAAATATTGTTTTATATTTTTTCGCATTTTTCTTAATTGTACCTGGATTTAGATATAGGTCTCCTGATATAATGTTCTCTCTGTTATAATTGAAAGCAATAATATCTGTCATATAGTTTCTTTTCAGATACTTTTTATTTAAATACAGTATTTTACTATTGCTTGTAAGAATTATATTTATTGTTTCTCCTCTTTTTCCTTCACTTTTTATTGTATCCTCTATCCATTTCCTTATTCTCTCTTTTTCTTTTACTTCAATTTTAACATTTTCGTTATGAAAAAAAATTTCCATTAATTTATATTTTGCAGCTATTCAGTACCTTATGTTTGTAATGTCTAATAAAAGAAATGTCTAAAGCGTCTTAAGTTTAAAGTGCCTAAAATTCAAAATCATTAAACCATTTACCCTGCCGACCTATTTGTCTCTCATTTCACCTTTTTTTGCCTTAGCTGTATTGCTGATTATGAATTCCTTAGCTAAAGCGGACGGCAATCCAGAATCTATTTTATTTTCTCCTCATTACTTATTACTCCTTACTTCTTCTCCTCCTTACTCAACTACTCAACTTACTTTACTAACTATATTTTAAATAGTATTTGCACTTTAGTTCCATTTTTATAAAAATTTACTTCATCTGACAACTGTTTCATTAAAAAAACACCTCTTCCGTGAATATTTTCAATGTTTTCCGGTGCTGTCGGATCCGGAATTCTCATATAATCAAATCCATTTCCCTGGTCTTCAATATAAATTTCAATTCTTTCTTTTCTTTTTATTATTTCCACTTTAACTTTTTTCTCCGGATCAAGCTTGTTTCCATGTACTATTGCATTATTTGCCGCTTCTATTGTCGCAAGCATTACCTTCCCATACAGACTCTCATCTAATTCCTCGATTTCGTTAAATTCATCTACTAATTTCTCTATTTCTCTCAGGTTTTCCTGTTTTGATGCTATTTTAACGACGTTTCTCATTTTGTATTTTATTTTCTCCCTTTTCTTTATACTTTCTTTTTCCTTTTCAGGTTACAATTTACCATTTTATTTTGCAATCCACGTTTCAGGATTCATCTTAACATTGTTTTCCCATATTTCCAAATGAATCACATTGTCTCTCTCTGATTCTTTATTAGAATACACTATTCCAATTTTTTGTTTTATTTTTACTTTATCCCCCTTTTTTACATTTACTTCAACCAAATTCTGATATACAGAAAAGAAATTACCATGTTTTATCAATACAGTATTATTTGCGCCTTTTATTGCTACTATTTTTCTTACCTCTCCATCAAATATTGACCTAATTTCCGCTTTTTCAATCGTTGCAATGTCAATACCGTTATTGTTTATTTTTACATTTTTTAATACCGGATGCATATGTTCTCCAAATTTTTCAATTATAACACCTCTTTCTGTCGGCCATGGAAGTTTTCCTTTATTACTTGAAAAATTTATTGCAATAATTTCTTCTTCCGGTGTTAATTTCAACATTCCTTTTCCTTTTTCTCTTTCTCTTTCTTCTTCAATTATTCTTGCTATTTCTTTCTCCAGCTCTCTTGAAATTCTTTCTCTTGTCTTTATCTCACTCCTAAGTTTTTTTCCCTTTTTCGCAAGGCTTATAACCATCCTGTTTTTTATTTCTTTTTCTTCACTCAGTTTTTTCTTTTCTGCTTGAATAATTCTTAAAAGATCTTGCTTTTTATCTCTTTCCATTTCCATTTCAACTTCCTTTATTTCCAGAACTTTATTTATTGCTATAATTTTCTTTGCCTGTCTTTTTCTATATGCTGCATATTGCTGATAATACTTTATTCTTCTATATGCCTGTCCATAATTCTTTGACGCCAAAAAATATATAATATTATCCTGATTCCTAGATTTCTTATAGCTACCAATAATTATTTTTTCATATTCTTTTTTTATTCTCTTTAAATCATTTTCCAGGGAATTCATTACCCAGCTATTTTCTTTGATCTTTTTATCAACCAAAACAATTTCCGCTTCCAGTGTATTTACATATTTGTTCCTGTTTTCAATTTTTCGTCTTAGTATTATTAACTGATTTAATGATTGTTTTCTCGATTTTTCAGTTCTTTTGAGTATTAAATTTGTTAATTCTATCTCCCTCATTGTTTTCGTTCTTTCTTCTTCAAGTTCTTTTCTCGTTTGGCACAAACATTCCCCCCCAAACATTATGATCCATAATATCAACAACATTCCCCAAAATCTACTATCCTTTTTCCAAATCATAATTTTATCACTTTATACCCATCAGGTATTCTGAATTTAGTATTCATCTTTCCATCAATTTCTATTCTCTCATACTTTATTATTGATATCCTTTTCTCACCGTTTTTATGTATTTCAATTTTTAGCTCTTTTGGAAATTTTATTTTCCCAATATCAATCCAATTTAAATAATTAACTTTCAGCATTTCATTTTTTTCGTTTTCTTCTATGTATTCAACAATATTGTAATTATCTACTCCTATAGTAAACCTTTTATTTTTAGTCGCTTTGCCCCCCTTTTCACTAATAATTATTTCATTTTTCTTCTCTCCTTTTTTTATTTCATATTTATTTCCGTATATATTCTCCATCTCTTCTATAACAATCGAATTATTGCTT
>DAOVLD010000107.1 GCA_030631445.1 Bacteroidota bacterium | reverse complement strand
GGTTTCCTAATGCACCTTCAATGAAGTTTGCTTGTGCAAGCATTTTTTCACCATTCCATAATTGCACCCAGGCAATGTAATGATCAGGATCGTCGGGATGTTTATATTGATCTCCGACTTTTACTTTTACTTTAAACTTTTCACCTGCTTTTGCTTGTTTTTCACAGTGAACAAAAGCCGAATGTCTGTCTATATAATCCTTTTTTGCTTCTCTGTCTATTTGAGAAATGTCTTCGTACTTGTTGATTTTCATGATATTTAGTTTTAAATGATACAAGATTCAGGATACAAGATTCAGGATACAAGATTCAGGATACAAGATTTAAGATACAAGATTCAGGATACAAGATACAAGATAATGTAAAGTTATTTTGCGCTTATATGTTTTTCTTCTAAAACTCAACATATCCCTCAACAATATTTGCTCCTACAGATTTTGATGATCTTCTAATCTGACTACCCTCTTCATATAATTCATGTTTAGGCAGGTTCATTGACATCTTATGAATTCTAATAGCTAAATTTTTTGCTAATTGATATACTTGTAAATCTCTATAACTTTTCATATTTTATATTATTCATTTATCCTCCATCCTGCATCCTGTATCCTTCTTCATCCTGCATCCTGCATCTTGCATCCAATTCTTCTAATGCGTACTCAAATAATCTGCAACTCCATCTGTTGAAGCTTTCATAGCATCGTCACCTTCTTTCCAGTTTGCCGGACAAACTTCACCATATTCTTCAAAATGATGAAGAGCATCAACTATTCTAAGAGCCTCATTAACATCTCTGCCAAGTGATAAATCGTTGATTACTGAGTGACGAATAATGCCTTTTTTGTCAATTAAAAATAGTCCTCGATACGCTACGGGAGCTCCTTTAAAAACTAATTTTCCGGTTTCGTCATAATCATATTCTCCGGCAAGTACACCAAAACTGTCAGATATTGTTTTATCCAGATCAGCGACAATGGGATATTTTACTCCTTTTATACCTCCGTTATTTTGTTCGGTATTTAACCATGCCCAGTGCGAATATTGTGAGTCAATTGAGCATGCAACAACTTCGACATTACGCTTTTTAAAATCTTCAATTTGTCTTTGAAATGCAATTAATTCAGTCGGGCAAACAAATGTGAAGTCTAAAGGATAAAAGAAAAATATTACATCTTTTTTACCAATGAATTGTTCCAGTGTATAGTTTTCAACGAATTCGTTTCCGTTAACTACTGCTTTTGCTTTAAATAATGGCGCTTTTTTTCCTATTAATGTTTCCATTTCTATGAAGTTTTTATGTATAAATGTATTTTATACAAAATGTAATGATTACAAAATAATAAACATTACAAATATATAATGTATATTATGAATAAACAAATTATATTTAAGAAAAATTCTATTACTAGTTTTTTTTCTCTTGTTTTCAACACTTTTGGAGCTAAAAAAAATCATATAATACATTTATTCATATCAGAATTTTCAAGAGGACGAGAATTACCACATACCTTAAAAACCTATGATTTGTTTTTAAAATAGAAATTTTTTTGCTATTCAGACCCTAAGGGTTCATAGTTTTATTGGGTTTTCTGTTCAACTATGCTGGATAGTTCTTCCAGTACTTTCTTTCCATGGTTAACCCAATAAGATGCTGGTTTGTCAGACAAATTCTCTAATGAAAACATTTCAAATGTGTTGTCAAATTTATTTCTGATTAAGTCTGTTTCCGGGGATTGTTTCAAAGCTTTTTTGATGATCCGGATCTTTTCATAATCCTGAATCCCTTCGCGAAGTTTTTCGAATCGTATTGAGCTTCTTGGTCCGGGATATACCTGGTATGTGTCACCTGCGGGCCAGGAACGAAATCTTGAATCTTTCAAAGGGTTTTCGGGCCATGAATTAAACGCCCATCGAAGGTACCCTGAATAGCCTTGTGCAGCAGCATACCATCCCAGCCATGTTAGTTCAGCAGGTGGAGAAAAAGTAAAGTTATTCGGATGTTCAGGTTTTGCACAGGAAGTATAGAACGTTGTGATCTTATCCTTTTCCACCCTTTTCTGTATATAGTTGAATGCAACGAGAGGATCTATAAACAGGCAAAGATCGTGAATATCATTTTGTATCTCAGCATGATATTTACCGGCAAGGGTTATCTTGATCCCGGGAGCTGTGGTTTGAATTAACCGGATTGTATTTTTCATCTCTTCCAGCCCGCGTTCATCAATGGCGATAGTGGTTTTTTTAAGCCATCCCATTTGCTTAAGATGATAACTGAATTGATGAAGGAAGGGCTTCCATATTGCTTCATGTTCAGGAGTACCGGGTTTTATGGTAATGGTTATGTAATCGGCAGAATCCTCATCGAAATATTGTATCTGATTTCCCCAGGGGATCATGGAATAGCAATTTATTTGTTTTGTGATTCCACATTCCATTGCAAGTTCCACATATTGATCGAATACAGAAAAATCAAACATCCAGGTTCCGGTACTGTTTTTTATCCACCGGATCATTGAATCGAATGGATCGTAGGTTTGACTTCCCCATGGCTGATGAACAATGCTGGTAGTAATGCATTTCTGACCGGCTTCGGCTAACATTGTAAGGTATGGTCTAAGCATGTTAATGTGTTCCTGCGACCAGGGCTCAACCTTGTGGAAACGGGCTACGGCAAACGGATTTTGCCAGAGGTCAAGGTGAAAATTCCATTCAGATGGATTTGGCAGGGTTTGGTTAATTACGGTTAGTTCTATATGGAGTGGTTGTGAATTTATTTCCCCTGATTTGATATTTATTATTCCTGTATAAATATCTTTTTCAACATTTTGTGGAATATCAATCGTAACCCATACAGGTCTTACAGATTGAGGGATTAGATTAAAAACCTGGTTATTTTCTAACATGTCGGGAACAATGCTTGCCGGTATTGTATCAGGACTCCGGTATCCGCAACCCGACAGAAATTCATCAGTCAGGATATAACGGAGAGGATGGATAGTGATTTTGGTTGAATCGATAATGTTATTGTCGCTGCCAAATAACGGACCTGGGGAAATACTGATATTTTCCTGATATTCAGATGACCATAATAAAAACATTAAATTTATACGTTCTCCTTTCCATCCGGTGCAAACTTGTTTATTAGTTTTTTGGTTTACCGGTACGGAACGGAATGAATAGTGCTTATTGGTGTTTCCAAAAGATGAATGAAGTCCCGGTGTAATATTTCGCCAATCAGAGAGATCATGGATAACGGGATCTTCCGGTTCATCAAAACCGGTTTGGTATATCTGTTCACTGCATGAGAAAAGGCTCAGTCCAAGAAGAACAATTGGAAGTAAGAACTTGGGCTTTGAGATTAAGTGTTTCATTATTTACTGAAGAATTCTATGCATAGCAAGAGAAGTTGCTCCCATAACGCCGGCTTTTTCACCTAATTCAGATGTTACAATTTTAGTATCCTGCCTGATCAGGCTGATTGTCCTTTTGTTAAGTGTTTGCTTAATGGAGTCAGTAAGATATAAACCTGCTTTTGCCATTTTTCCACCAATTATGATCATTTCAGGATTATACAGGTGAATTAAAGTTGCTATCCCTTTTCCCAGGTAATGTCCAACTTCTGAAAGAATGTCAATGGCAAAAAGGTCTTCCTTCTCAGCAGCTTTAAGAATAACCTCAGAGGTGATATTTTCAAAATTGTTATTAACTATATTCGTTATCATGGATGTACAACCTTTTTCCAGCCCTTCTTTTGCCATACGAACAAGTGCTTCCTCAGAAGCCATGGTTTCAAGGCATCCTTTTTTCCCACATGTGCATAATAAACCGTTCTCTTCTATAATTATATGACCAAATTCACCGGCAAATCCTGATTTCCCTGAGTACAACTTTCCATTAAGGATAAGTCCCATTCCAATACCTGCCACCAGAGTAAGACACAGAACATTTTCTTTTCCTTTAGCAAGACCGAAAGCATGTTCGCCCATAGCCATCAGGTTAGAATCATTTTCGGTAAAAACCGGAAGATTAAACTTTTCTTCAAATAGCTGTGATACCGGCTTGTCAGTATAGTTCAGGTAGCTATAACTCTTTCCGGTACGTGTATTGATCAGTCCGGGAAGGACAATCCCGATACCCATGATCTTGTTATAATCTATTCCTGCTTCTTTAATAATTTTTAAGGATTGCAAATATATCTGGTTCACTGTTTCATGATCATTATTAAGTTTTCCCGGAATGCATACTAATTCAGTAACAAATTCATTATGGAAGTTAAGCAATGCAAAACGCCTGATGTTTCTTCCGATATCTATTCCCAGTATATACCGGGAATCACGTTTTATTCCAAATAAATTGGGTCTTCTGCCTCCCTCTGAATCTCCAATACCAAAATCTGTTACAAGCCCTTCATTAATAAGATCGTTTAATAACCGGGCTATAGTAGGAGGGCTAAGATACGTGTCATTACTAATCTGCTTGTTGGATTTCGGCCCCTCTTTATAAAGAATATTAATGATTTTTTTCTTGTGAAGGTATCTTTTTAATGCCTGGTTTTTAATGTTTTTCTTATTTCTCGGTAATAACGTAGATTCAGATGGTTTCATAAGGAAGTTTATTGGATTACGTTTAAAAACATCAAAGATAATGAAAAAAAACAAAAAAAACAGACATCCTTGTTAAATAATATTAAGAAGTAAATTATCTCATGGGTATTTTTTTCAAAGCAGTTAAATAGTTTTGCCATTTTTTCATTGAAATAGAAAAAACTATAACAACGTTAATAAAGGGTGAAAAATGATTTTGCGAGCTTGCCCTGACCAGAGTGTCATGTGGAACGAAATGAGGTCTGCCCACCATAACACAGTGAAGGCGGGAAGTAAAAATTTACGACATATTAAGATTGACACAACACTAGTTAGCTCTCAGCTTATTAAAAGATTTAAACAGAAAAGCAGTCCCTGCGATTGCTACTAATGCCAGAATTGCTCCCTGTCCCGGTTTCTGGTAAACAAAACTACCGATAGAGAAAAGTGAAGAATAAATAATTATTATACCAACAAAAACCATCAGTATTTGTACAGGCATTTCCCATGCTAGTCCTTTATCCTGTTCGTCCACGGGATCTCCATCTTGTCTGGCATTTTCAACCACCTTTTTCCATCCCGGTCCGCCCGGTCTTGTAAGACGGTAAAAACTACGAAGTGTTTCTGTTGTTTCCGGTCTTGTAAGAATCATACCAAGGATCCATGAAATTGTAGTACCAATAAGTGCAATAAGAAGCTTAATCGGAAAAACTGTACCGGATAACGCTTTAGCGCCCATTTCGTGATAATCGGCAGGAAGGGGATAAATATGTTCAAATGTCTCAGCCATGTGCAAATCATTCGTAAAAAAGACCAATATAACAGCAAGGGTAGTAGCAGCAACCATTGCAAAGATTTCAGTCCACGCGTTTATTCTCCACCAGAACCAGCGAAGAAGATATATCAAACCTGATCCTGCACCTGACAATAGCAAAATATTAAATGCCTGAGTGGCATCCTCAAGGAATAATAGTGCTACCAATCCTGCCATAACCATCAGAAACACAGTTGATATCCTGCCCATAAGCACAAGTTCTTTTTCAGGTGCACCGGGTCTTACAAACCTTTTATAGAAGTCGTTTACAATGTATGATGAACCCCAGTTAAGGTGTGTGCCAATGGTTGACATATAGGCAGCAATAATTGATGCAACAACAAGACCTAACCATCCTGGGGTAAGTTTTGAAAGCATCACAGGGTATGCAACGTCATCTTTCAGGTATTGATCGGCTATTTCAGGAAACTCTGCTTTAATTGAGGCAAGATCGGGATAGATTATAATAGAAGCCAGGGCTACGATGATCCATGGCCATGGTCTTAAGGCATAATGAGCGAAGTTAAAAAGCAACGTTGCTCCAATAGCATTTTTTTCGTCTTTAGCAGCAAGCATCCTTTGAGCAATATATCCGCCACCACCGGGTTCTGCCCCAGGGTACCACACTGCCCACCATTGTACAGCTATTGGAATAATTAGCAAGGGGATATAAATCGAAGGATCAGAAAAATCGGGAACAAAACTGAGTTTTTCCTGGAGAGCAGGGTGGCTTAACATATTTGTAAGTCCGCCAACCTCAGGTTGGTTTACCGCAACAACTGCTGCTAAAACTGCTCCGAACATTGCAATACCGTATTGGAAAAAGTCAGCCCATATAACTCCTTTTAACCCGCCAAGTGATGAATAAAGCACAACTACAATAGATGCTCCTACAACTGTAACCCAGGGTTTAAGACCAAGCATTACGGCACCTATCTTAATTGCAGCAAGGGTTACAGTCCCCATTATCAGTATATTAAAAAAGAATCCCAGGTAGATAGACCTGAATCCCCTGAGGAATGATGCAGCTTTCCCGCTATATCGTTTTTCATAAAATTCAAGATCGGTAATTACATTTAATCGACGCCATAATTTGGCATAGATAAATACAGTTACCATACCTGTAATCAGAAATGCCCACCATGCCCAGTTTTTT
>DAOVLD010000189.1 GCA_030631445.1 Bacteroidota bacterium | reverse complement strand
TTAATATAAATAATCATCATACGGGTATCGTTTACGGTGTATCGTCTTCACTTTTTTGTACAGCACTTCCTTAAGCTCAGGGATATTTGTTTCTTTCAGAGCAGAAATAAATACGCTGGAAGCATTTTTTCTTGCCATCCATGTTCTCTTTAGTTCATCAAGTGTCAGATTTTCTTTTGTTGAAGGAGTAAGATCATCTTCATCTTTTTGAATAAATGAATATGCATCAATTTTATTAAAAACGACAATAGAAGGTTTACCATAAATTTTCAAATCATTCAGTGTTTGATTCACTACAATAATCTGCTCCTCAAAATTGGGATGAGAAATGTCAACTAAATGAATCAGAATATCTGCTTCACGTACCTCATCTAAAGTTGATTTGAACGATTCGACCAGGTGATGAGGCAATTTACGTATGAATCCAACTGTATCAGCCAGGAGGAAAGGCAAATTTCCAATAATAATTTTTCTTACGGTAGTATCCAGAGTTACAAACAATTTATCTTCAGCAAACAATTCCGATTTGCTAAGGAGATTCATTAATGTCGATTTTCCTGCATTTGTATATCCCACCAATGCAACCCTAACCAGTTTTCCCCTGTTTTTTCGTTGGGTTGCCATTTGTTTGTCAATTTTTTTCAGGTGCTTTTCGAGCCGTGATATTTTATCACGTATAATTCTTCTATCGGTTTCAATCTCCGTTTCTCCCGGTCCACGCAGACCAATTCCTCCTTTTTGCCTTTCAAGGTGAGTCCACAATCCGGTAAGTCGTGGTAAAAGATATTGATATTGTGCGAGTTCTACCTGTGTTTTGGCATGTGCTGTTTTTGCCCTTGTTGCAAAAATATCCAGTATTAAATTTGTGCGGTCGAGCACACGGCATTTCACGGTACGTTCAATGTTCCTTAGTTGACTTGGTGATAAGTCATCATCAAATATAGCTATATCTACCCCTTTATCTTTAATGTACCTTACAAGCTCTTCCAGCTTGCCTGAACCGATGAAAGTCTTTGAATTAGGCTTATGAAGTTTCTGAGTAAATCTGCCAACAGGTTCTGCGCCTGCAGTACTTGCTAACAATGCAAGTTCTGTAAGGTAATCATCAACTTCAGATTCATTCTGATCCTGTTTTATCACTCCTACCAGTACTGTTCTTTCCGCTATTTCCTTTGTTATGATCGCTTTTCCCATTCGCAAAATAATCTTTTTCCCTGTAACTCCGGGCAATATTTCTATTTCAATCCAAAAAGAATTACGTTATTAATTACGTTATTAATAACGTAATTAATAACGTAATTATCTGCTTATTTATTCTCTCTTTTTCTTGTGCAGAAATGCACTAATATACAGTATCATTAATAAATATACCGCCTGTTTCTTCGCAGGATATCTCTTATAGCCAATTTCAGCGTTTCACTGCATTGCATGATCAATAATACATCATCGGGGAAAGGCACCGGATCCAACTCTACCAGTTTCCTGGTATCTGTTGTGAGAGCTCCCAGGTCACCAATAGCTCTTGCAGAGAGATGCTCAAAATATGTTTCTGCTCTAATAGCATCTTTTTTAATCAGTTTTTCGGGGTTAGTCTCAATAATCTCCACATCTCCTGCAATATTTACACTTTTTTGCTGAACTGTTTCAATAACTGTACATTGAAGGTTTTTATATTTCTTGATTTTTATATCGTTCCCTGCAGTATCTCTCATCACATTCCCATTTTGATCAAGTGCATAATCAAATCCATCCTCAACCTTCTTTTTCTCAATATAATCCTTTTCCTTCACCAACTCAGGCGAAACATCAATAATTTTCAAACTTATATATACCAGAAAATCATAATTAATATTATCATCCAAATGACGTATATGGTATTCAACCCATTCACTATTGAGTGCAGCATGATTAATTGCCAGAAGGTCTTTCTTAAACTCTTCACTAAGTTTCAGATGTGTTTTGTTTTCAATTGTTACCAGTACTCTGCTCATCCCCAAATAATGCGATTCATTTATTAACTGATCAATATTTTCGTAATCACCCCAGTATTCTTTCACTTTACTGAATTCGTAATATGCTTCACGGTAGCTTTCTTTATTGTTATTTCCCATCAACTTCTGACCATGTGCAAAGAAAAACTCAGCTGCATTATGCTTTGCCTCAACAATCTCTCTGTCATAGTCAAAATATTCATAATCTATGGTCCTGCGTGGCATTCTCAACGGGAGGACAGTCCTTACACGTGTCTGCCTGTTTTTTAGTCGAATGTAATGATTAAGAATTTCATCCCATCTACCCGGATTACTTTCCAGTTTAAGATATTTTACCCTGCTCAGATCCTGTTCATTAGCAATATTATAAGCTTTATCCAGGATTAGAATTTCATCTTTATCGTCCGGTTTCTTTATTAATTTTTTTACAGATTTTTCAATAGCAGCATCATAATTACCTTTTTGTAATTGCTTTTTTGAAGAAACACAAGAGGTTATTACAATGATAATTGCCAGGAGATACGCAATTTTCTTCATTTCTTATCAGTTTTAATATTTCGTTTGTGTTAATAAAGTAAAGAAACTGAATGTTTTATTACACAAATATATAAATAAGTCATTAAAAAAACCCTGATCAACAGATCAGGGTTGTAAAATATTCTAATTTAGACAATTACTGCAGAACAAATTTGATCGGGAAGGTAAATGCTACTCGGACAGGTTTTCCTCTTTGTTTTCCGGCGGTCCATTTCGGAGAAGTTTTCACAACCCTGATAGCTTCTTTATCGAGGGACGGATCTACACTTCTCAAAATTATAACTTTATTAACCAGTCCTGAAGGTTCAACTACAAACTGGACATATACTGTGCCGCTTATCCCGTTTTCAGCTGCTATTTCAGGATATTGAAGATTTTTCATAACCCAGTTCCTGAAACCATTAAGACCTTTCCCTTTGAAGCTTGGCATATCCTCAACGATGAAGAAAATTTCGGCTTCTTCTTCTTCTTCATCAGACACATCGAAATCAAGTATTTGAACTTCTTCATCCTGATCGGATTCCAGATCATCAAGTACCAGTTCATTTTCAATTGTAACATCATCTTCAACAATGTTCAATACCTCAGTTACTTTAGGTGGCTTAGGCAGAGTTTTGGGTTCAGGTTTTTCCTGGCGTGTTACAGGAATAATCTCCTCATCAATTACATCTCCCTCTCCTGTATCAAATTGGTTTTCACTCAATCCTGAGCTTGTCCATTCAAAACCAATTAAAATCAGTGAAAGGGTGATTACCAATCCCAATTGGAAAAAGACCCCCTTTTTTTTCTCGAGGTCAGCTTTTTCGTTTTTTTTGCGTTCCATTGTTATTGAATTTTTTTTTAAGGCTTTAAACTTAAGGATTTATCCTATTATAATCAAAAAGTATTCAAAAAAAATCATAAAAAACGTCAATATTCCCTTCTTTAATCCGGTTTACAACAGTAAACTATTCATGTAATACAGAACAATAATCACGCCAAACTAACTGCCAAACATGCTGTTTTTCTTGCTTTTAATGATACTCATTACATGTAGCAGGATATTATTTACAGAAATTTTTTTATTTTTGCTCCTCGAAAATCATACGAAATTGAAAATTTCTTGATTTTCGGGACTAGAGCGTTTTTTAATAGGGGCATTAGCTCAGATGGATAGAGTACTTGACTGGCAGTCAAGAGGTCATCGGTTCGATTCCGATATGCTCCACCTTCGCTCGCTGAAGCGAGCTTCGGTGGACACAGTCCACTAAAGATTGCCGATCCTGAAAATTAGCAAATCTGCGATTTGCGTAAATTTTCGTGGATCCTCAGAAAAATATTAAAACGAAGATTTCTGTTTTTCCGGGACTGAATACTTTTACTTGCTGTCTTCTTCTAATTTCCTGAAATACATAGCAAATGAGCGATAAATGAAATGTGTCCATTTTCCAAATGGTACAATTAATATAGCCCATTGAGCAATAACAATTAAATGTACCATGTATAACCACAAATTATTACTGAGCAGGTCCGTGTCAATGAAAACACGAACTAAAAATGCAGTAAATGCCATCAAAAAAAGCCATATAACAAATAACCAGTCGCTTGGATGAGAAAATTTATTTCTTTCTTTACTCTTTCTGATACGTGAGAGTATAAAATCAAACGTAAAAACAAATATTACCCCGCCTGCAATGTATCCTAACCATATAATGAAAGTATTTTCAGTTGAAAACCATTTGAGAAAAACTGTAGTAAAGAGCAATAATAAATAACCAAATACTATTACTAAATGTTCAAACCAGCGAAATGTGTTGTTTTCACATTTTAAGGAAT
>DAOVLD010000280.1 GCA_030631445.1 Bacteroidota bacterium | reverse complement strand
TTCTTCCTGCTTATCTTTCCATTTTTTCCTGGGTTTTAATTTATCCAGATCAAAATTAAGATACCCGCTCTGAAAATCGAACATTCTCTGACATGAAGAACATAGTCCGCCACATGCCCGTCCCATTGTATCCGGGATAAGGATAGCGACTTCAGGATATCTGCGGTGTATATTATATTTGTTAGGCAATAACCAGCCGGCAGCGTTAGGTTCACCGGGTTTTACAACATCTTCTTTTTCCCATGCAATTATATGACCAAATTCCTTAACCAAGTATTTACTGTAAATGACATAGTCACGCAAAGCAAGGTCAGCGCCTACCATTGAGCTTGGAACTCTGACATTGAGAAGTGAGAGATAATATGGATTTACGAAAAAAGGAATACCTTGTTCTCGTGCATCATATAGGATCTTCATGGTATCAGGATCGATTGAGTATTCCAGCATTTCATTTAGCATATCAGGGTCTCTGACTGCGAACCTGAGATGAAACATCTTATCATTCCACCATTCCATACATTGATAATATTTCTGTTCCCGGGACATTCCTTCCTTAAAATGGTATTTCCTGCTTTTTATCTTTCCTTCATCAATCTTATCGATAACTATCCTGATTATCCGGTCACGGTTTTCTTCCCTGAGGCGGATAATTTCAGGATCAAGTCCGGAAGGATGCCTGTCCATCCACTCTTGTATTTTCTCTTGTGTTGGTAATTCTCTTGTCTCTTTTCCTGAAAATTGCCTGAAAAGATGGATCATATCATGAAAGAAATATGATTTTGCTCCTCCTTTTCCGTAATGAAAAGCCAGCCAGGTAAGTTTAAACGGATTACTTACTGAAATATCTCCATGGAGGTTTAAATCTTCATATTCTTTTCCGGCATTATCAATATAATCAAGTATTCTGATAGCGGCAAAGTCTTGCCAGGTAAGTTTTTCAAAATCTTTTCTTCCATTTCCATTTACCCCATTCCGGTAATACTTCATGGCAACCGGATGAGATTCTAATATATCTGTTGCCCATTTTTTTATTGGTCTGGTAACATCATTGATTGTTTCTGAGTTAAGGATAATTTTTTTAAGCTCCGGGTTCTCATCCATAAGTTGTAGTAATAATCGATGAGATTCCGCATTGATTTTTATTTTTTCAAGTTTTTCTATTTCAGTCATTAACAATCCTTTTTTTATCTCTTTTTCATTATTAATATTACCCGATATAAGGTAAGAAAAGATATATTAAAAATTCAGCAAGACAAAGATACAAAAAATAGAATAAAGTGCAAAAAATGCTGATAATGAGATCGTTACAAATTTGCTTTTTGATGGAAATGAAAGGAAAAACGGGCTTTTGTTTCATTATTTTCAAGGAGTTAGCAACAGATTTTGTTGCTTCAGACAGCTCTGTTTCGTTATTCGCCGGCTGTTTTCCGCATTTTACCGATTTTCTGTTTTTCGTGATGGGCATTAAAGTTATTTTTGACGTGAGATTTTATTAAAACAATTTGTTATTAACTAAAACGTAACTAATCAGTACTTAAAGTGAAGAAATGAATAAATGATAAAATGAGTAAATGAGAAGAGTGAACTCGTAACTCGTAACCCGAAACTCGTAACACTTTTAACATTTAAGCATTTTAGTATTCCAAACATAAGGCACTGAATAGTTACACTAAAACCAATATCATGACACACGAAAGAAGCAACAAACGTGCAATACTGGGAGTAATTCTTGTGCTGATAGGCGCATTCCTGGTAATTGACAATTTCAACTTTTTCCCGTACGCAATCCGGAATATTTTCTTCTCATGGGAGATGATATTGATCGTTCTTGGGGCAATCCTTCTTGCGTCGAGAGAGAATAAAACTACCGGTGTTGTGCTTATTCTCATCGGAGGATTTTTCCTTATCCCTGATGTGTTACATATACCATTGGAGTTTAGAAGAATATTCTGGCCAATGATATTTATTTTTATTGGTCTTGCAATTCTGTTCAGGAGAGGTGGGCACCGAAATAATTATACATCAGATAATCAGAATTATATTGATGAATTATCGGTTTTTGGAGGCAGTGAAAGGTTAATTACTTCAAAAGAATTCAAAGGGGGAAAGGTAACTTATATTTTTGGAGGTTCTACAATAAATCTTACGCAGTCTGAATTGGCTAATGGGAAAAATATTATTGATATGTTTACAATGTTTGGAGGTGGAAAGTTTATTGTTCCAAGGGATTGGGATGTAACAGTTGAAGTGACTTCTGTTTTCGGAGGATTCTCGGACAAACGACTCACCGACCCGAATATTGTTTATGACCCGGGTAAGCAACTTGTAATAAAGGGTTTTATTATTTTTGGGGGTGGAGAAATTCAAAGTTATTAAGAGAGCGAAGAGCGTAGGGCGAAGAGCAAAGAGTAAAGAGGCGACAGGGCGACTGAAAGATGGGGCGAGGGGGCGAAGGAGAGAAGAGATGAGTAGTGAGTGAACTCGTAACCCGTAACCCGAAACTCGTAACATTTTGGACATTTTAGCATTTTAGACACTTTAGGCACTGAATAGTTACTATCTGGTTAACTTACCACTATAACAATGATACATCCCATAACAGGAAAAAGAACCATACTACTTATTTATATTGCAGCATGGGTACTTATGTTTGTAACCCATGCTGTTCTTATTTATCGTATAAAGGAGTTTTCATTTGATGTGATTTTAATTGACAGCTT
>DAOVLD010000216.1 GCA_030631445.1 Bacteroidota bacterium | reverse complement strand
TTGCCTGTCAAATTTTGCTGCAAGCGCTGCTTTTTGTGCAGCTCTGAGAAGATTATTATCGAGTGTGGTTGAACCTTTTACACCAGGAGTTGCTTTGGTAACATTGCCATTTTGGTTTACTGTTACCTCAACAACTACAATCCCTTCAGCCTGGTAGTTATATTCCGGTTTAGGCAACGATTGGGGTGTACGTCCTGCAAGACTGTAGGATATTCCTTCATCACCCAGACCGCTTAATCCTAAAGAATGATTATCTGAATTTACTGATCCGTTTTCGCTTCCCTGGTTTTCCTGCCCGGTTGTTTCACCTTCGCCGGTGGCAGTATTATCAGCATTGTTACTGGCATTTGTAAGAGCATTCCGGGTGCGGTCAGTAATTTCCTGAATCCGTTTTTGTTCTTCAATAATTCTTTGTCTCTCCAGCTCCTCTTGCCGTTGCCTCTCAAGTTCTTCAAGTCTTTCCCGCTCAATTTTTTCCAGTCGTTGTCTTTCAAACTCTTCCTCTCTTTTCCGTTCTTCCTCAAGTGCTTTAGATTCAACAGCAGGGGCTTCTTCGAAATCTTGTGTCAGAATTTCTTCTTCAGATTCCTCTGATTGAATTACCGTCCCGGAAGGTATTGGCTCCGGTTGTTCAATTGACTGAGCTTGTAATGTAGCAGAAGGTTCAATTAATCCCTCTCCTTCAGAGCTTGTGCCAAAATTTATTAAAATACCTTCTTCTTCGGGTAATGGCAGAGGAGTAATTAAGCCTGAAAAGATTAATAGAATAGCCAACCCAACATGAAAAATCAGGGTACCGGTGATTCCCCTTTTATGTTTAATAAGAAAACCTGACATATTATTCAGGTGTTGTTGCTAAAATCAATTTATAATTATTGTTTTTAGCAATGTTCATTACTTTTACAGCATATTCAAGTGGTATAGACTTATCAGCATGCAATGAAATGTATATATCGGGATTATTCCCAATCTTTTGCTGCAAAATCCGTTCCAGATCATTAGCTTCAACAAGTTGGTCTTCAATGTAAAACTGTAAATCGCGTGTTATTGATACAGTGGTAAGCGGTTTAGCGGATGTTTGATGACTGCTTTGGGGAAGCAGAAGTTTCAGAGCAGTGGGATGTATAAGAGTTGAAGTGATCATGAAGAAAATAAGCAACAGAAATACTATGTCGGTCATTCCTGACATACTGAAGTTCGGGCTTACTTTATTTCTGGAGGTAAGTGCCATATTTATTGAAGCTTTAAATAAAACTAACTAACGGGCTCATTCAGTAAATCCATAAATTCCGAGGTTCTTGCTTCCAGATGATATACTATCTTCTCAACTTTTGCAACAAGAATATTATATGCAAAATAGGCGATAATTCCAACGATCAATCCGGCTACTGTTGTAACCATAGCAGTGTATATCCCATTTGAGAGAAGTGCAACATTGATATTACTTCCGGCGTTTGACATATCGTAAAAAGCAATTATCATCCCCATTACAGTACCAAGAAATCCTATCATAGGAGCAGCTCCGGCAACAGTTGCAAGTGTAGGCAGACCTTTTTCGAGTTTATAGATTTCAAGTTTCCCTACATTTTCAATAGCGGCATTTATATCGTTAAGTGGCCGGCCAATTCTCTGTATTCCTTTTTCAATCATTCTCGAGGTTGGAGAATCAATTGACTGACATAACGTTTGAGCTGACTCGATCTTTTCATCATGAATAAAATCTTTTATCCTGTCCATGAAATTGATATCTTCTGTTGATAACTTACGGATCACAAAATACCGTTCAAAGAAAATATAAACTGCAACAATTGATAAAAAGATAATTGGGATCATAACCCAACCACCTTTAAACGCCAGATTCCAGAAAGACAAAGATAATTGTTCTGCCTCTTCTGTCTGGTTAGTTATTGTGTCCTGAATAGTTATCTGTAATAATTGAATAAAAAGTAAATTGTTCATTGTTATCGAATTTATTTATTGCGAAATTACAAAAAAAACGAAACATAAATCAAAAAAGTATATCCCGACGTATCGGAATTTTAACTTTGTTGAACGCGTTCGCATAAATTATATCATTTTTCTTTTTCATCTTCATTTTTTTTTCTAAATATTTTGTTCCAGTATCTTTGCATTAGTTGGTCGAAATGATCAAATTCCTCTCTGTAAAAAAGACCAACACCCTGTGTGTATGGCGACCATTCATACAGCAATTTCTCATTTGCTCTGGTGAAAGCTTTAACCCTGAGTTTTCCGCTTTTATTAATCTTAACGTCAACTGTAAAATCGCCAACTATATTGCTTGTATTTGTCGAGGTTTCACCACCTACATCTACATTACCGTTAATGCTTACCCGGTCATTAAGTAATTGTGTTGACAGGGCTACTTCAACTTCATCTTTGGATATTTCATCACCGGGTCTATATCTGAATCCTATATCAAAATCATTGCTGATTTGTGAAAGCCAGTTGCTTAACTGATTAGAAAGGAGTTCGCTTGTTGTTACACCTACTGCCGGTGCGTAACTGGAAGTTATAGATTGAGAGGTTGGTGGAACGTAATTTGTATTTGGCAGAAAACTATTGATAACAATCAATGACAGGAATTGTTTGCTCATTTCTTCCTGTGTGTTTATGGCATTCTGAAGGTTTGTCCTGGTTTCCTGGTCAGCAGTTGGCAATTCGATCCCAAAGTCAATTGTTGGGTTTTGAATTTTCCCTGTAAGATATAGTTGACATTCAACAGTTATTCTTCGTCTGTAATCCTCGTTCAGGAAAAGTTCGTATAATGAAGCTTTGGTTTCATATACAGCTTCTATATCCATATTGGCTTCCAATGGGTTGCCATTCCAGGTTATTGTACCACCATTCCTGACCTTGAATTTTTTATTAATTATGTTTTGTAAGGAAAAAAGATATTCACCCTGCTCTATTGTATAAGTGCCGAAAATATCCAATTCTCCGGGGTTATTAATTTGCAGGTTGAGATTTCCGGAACCTCTTCCCTTTATATTATCACCTGTGTTGGAGTTGAAAATAAGTTGTGCTTCAGCATCAGATGTAATTTCAAGATCCAGGTTTATTTTTGGCATATTATCCCTTACATTGAGTGTTTCTATCTTTTCTTTATCCGTATGATTCGTGTTATCCACAAAGCTTACAAAATTAAATTCGTCAAGTTCTTCCCCCGAAGAAAGCGGCAGAAAGAAACGCGTATTTTTGTCTGTTTTTAAGGATACCTGAATATTAAGGTCTTTCGGTGGACCGCTAATATTAACTATTCCTGAACCATACGCAGTACCATAAAACTGGTTATTATGCTTTTCCCTGGTGTTCATAAGCAGGAAATTATTCGCATCGATTTTCAAATCTATGTCGAAATTTTTGTAATAATTATTTTTGATATCCCCGTTAATAATTGCCTGGTTCCCTTCTGGGTCGAATATCCTGATATCTTCAAATTTGATAATATTATCTTCAACCTTTATTTGATCAGTAAATGTGTAACGGGTATTAAAGAAATCCAAAAGAAAAGAGGTCTTTTGCAGTTTAATAATTCCATTTGCTGTTGGTTTGGATAATGTTCCGTTTAGAATAATATCACCAGTAGCAATTCCGTTTAGTTCAGAAGAAATTTTTCTTATGAATGGCCTGAAGATATTTAATCTGAGTTTATTCAGAGAAAGAGAGAATTCAATTTCTTTACTTTCGGGTTCATAATCACCTTTGATATAAAGAGTTTGGAGATTGCCCCGGTCTGAAGATGCCTCCAGATGCAATTGTTCATTTAATGTGTCCCAGGCACTGGTTATTGACGTATTACCAAGTGGTTCATTATTTATCAGAAAATCATCTATATTAATG
>DAOVLD010000049.1 GCA_030631445.1 Bacteroidota bacterium | reverse complement strand
TAAGATTAATTAATGAAACAAATCAACAGATTAATAAGCAATTAGCTGAAAAACTAATTCAAGAATCTATAGAGCTAAAAAAAATATTTTCTACTATAGCTGGAAAATCAAATTAGTTTGGAGATTAATAAATTGTTTTTTTATATTTTTTGTTATTTAATAATTGATATTTGGAATTTATTTGTTATTTGTTATTTGCTATTTGGAATTTATTATTTCTCTGTTTTTTTGTAACTTTTAATTTGTAATTTCTTTCCTTTTATTATGATCAAAAGAATTTGTCTTTTTGTTTTTTTTGTATTTAACTTCATTTTTCTTCCGGCACAAACTCTGGTTGTTAAAAGTGCTTCAGACAACAAACCGGTAGAAAATGTTGCCCTTTATAATAAAAGCATGACTATCTCTATCTATACTAATAGCAAAGGGATGGCATCTCTTGATCGTTTTAATCCCGGTGACAGCATTATTTTTCAACATCCGTCATTTATAAAAGTTGTTTATACAAAACAAATGCTGAATAAACTGGATTTAACTATCAGGCTGGAGAAAAAAATCTGGATGCTTGATGAGTTTGTGATTTCTGCCAGCAAATGGGAGCAGAACATCCGCGAAATACCAAATAAAATAAAAATCTTAAGAAACCACGATATTTCCTTTAATAATCCGCAAACTGCGGCTGATCTGCTTGCCGGTACAAATGAAGTATTTATACAGAAAAGTCAGCTTGGTGGCGGTAGTCCCATGATCAGGGGGTTCGCCACAAACTCCATTCTGCTTGTTGTTGATGGGGTAAGAATGAACAACGCAATTTACCGTAGCGGAAATCTTCAGAACGTTATTTCACTTGATCCGCATATTATTCAAAACACCGAAGTAATATTCGGACCAGGATCTGTGGTTTACGGTAGCGATGCCCTGGGTGGTGTTATGGATTTCCATACTAAACGGGCACTACTTTCTACCGGTGAAAAAAACAACTTCTCACTCAATGCATTTGCCAGATATTCTTCAGCAAACAAAGAAAATACCGGACATCTTGATTTTAATATCGGTTTAGAAAAATGGGCATCTCTTACCAGTATCTCTTATAGTAAATATGACGACCTGAAAATGGGAACCATAAAAAATCCGGATTACCAGCGTTATGAATATGTAAAAAGGATCAATAATATCGATTCCGTTTTCAAAAACCCGGATCCAAATATCCAGAAGTTTTCAGGTTACCGGCAAATTAACCTGATGCAGAAAATTCGCTTCCGCCCAAATGAACATCTAGATATGAATTATGCTTTTCATCTATCTGGATTATCTGATGTGCCCAGATACGATCGCCTGATTCAATACAAAAATGATCTTCTAAAATATGCTGAATGGTATTATGGCCCGCAAAAATGGACCATGCATTCAATTAAAGCCAGGTATAATAACCCTAATGTTGTATTTGATGCTTTGCAATTTACTGTAGCATACCAGGCATATGAAGAAAGCAGGCACGACAGAAAACCGGGGAAAACAGAAATCCGCCACAGGACAGAAAATGTCAACGCTTTCACTTTAAACCTCGATATGGATAAAAAAATAAATGAGCGACAGGATTTTTATTACGGACTTGAGTTTGTTCTAAACGATGTGAATTCCACTGCAGAAAATGAAAATATTATTTCAGGAGAAATTTTACCGGAAGCTACCCGCTATCCCGATGGTGATAATAAATATCGTACTGCTGCATTATACTACAGTTATAAAAATAATCTCAGTGATTTTTTTACCCTGAATACAGGTATCCGCCTGAACTATATTGACCTGAGTTCCACACTGGTAGATAATTCTTTTTATAACTTCCCTTTTGATAAAATCTCACTTACCACTATGGCTCTTAACGGGTCGGCCGGAATGGTTTTCAGACCAAATGAAAAATGGCAGATAAATTTAAACGCTTCATCAGGGTTCAGAGCACCAAATATCGATGATGTTGCAAAAATATTTGATTCCGAACCAGGAAATGTTGTTGTACCTAACAACGATCTGGATCCTGAATACGCATATAATATTGATCTTGGGTTTATTAGAGAGTTCTCAGACAAATTTCATTTTGAAATAACCGGTTTTTATACATTCCTCAAAAATGCCATGGTCCGTAGAGATTTTGTTTTTAACGGACAGGATTCAATTATGTATGATGACCAGCTTAGCAAAGTGCAGGCAGTTGTTAATGCAAGCAGTGCTACACTTTATGGATTAAACATGAATTTAAATGCTGAAATACAAAAGAATTTTTCATTTAAAACAAACCTAAGCTACACATTTGGTCAGGATTTTGAAGATATACCCCTTCGGCATGTTGCACCCTTTTTCGGAAGCACTCACCTTGTGTATGAAAATCAACATCTGCAAATCGATTTTTATTCAAACTATAACGGGGAAAAACCTTTTGATAAATTAGCACCTTCCGAACAATCGAAAACCTATATGTATGCTATTGACGATAACGGCGACCCTTATTCTCCCGCATGGTATACACTCAACTTGAAAACTTCATACAGGTGGAATGAGCATTTTATTATTTTTGCCGGGATAGGAAACATACTGGATCACCGATACCGCCCATATTCATCAGGGATTGTTGCACCAGGCCGTAATTTCACCCTTTCTCTTAAATACACTATTTAGTTGAAAGTTAAAAGTTATAAAGTTATAAAGTTAAAGACGAAGAATAAATAGTTTCTTCTCTCATTTCTCACCTCTCATCGCTTTCTTCTCCCCCTCTCCTCTTCTCATCTTCTCCTTTTCTCATCTTCTCCTCTTCTCATCTTCTCCTCTTCTCATCTTCTCCTCTTCTCATCTTCTCCTCTTCTCATCTTCTCCTTTTCTCATCTTCTCCTTTTCTCATCTTCTCCTTTTCTCATCTTCTCCTTTTCTCATCTTCTCCTCTTCTCATCTTCTCCTCTTCTCATCTTCTCCTCTTCTCATCTTCTCCTCTTCTCATCTTCTCCTCTTCTCATCTTCTCCTCTTCCCATTTACTCATTTACTCATTTTATCACTTTAAGTACAATTAGCACATTTTTTAATTCCCCCTGTGAAATAAATCGAAAATTTATTGCAAAGCAATATTTCATAGGGTAAATTTACAAAGCAATGTTCTTGCAGTTATAAACTAAATGCAGGTTAATCCGGATTTGTCATTTCTGTGAAAAAGACGATTCTAAAATATGTCATTTGGACAATGGTCCTTTCAGGAATAATGTTCCTGAAACCGTTTATTATTTACTCTCAGAACGAAAACCTGAAACTCCTGAAACCCCGGAGCGAACATGTTTTTAATTTTAGTGGAGATGAACAGCATCAAACAGTTAATGAACGAACGGAAAAACCTCTCAGGGTAAAATTGGTTAACCAGTATTCAAAGCCTATAGCTAATACTAAAGTTTATTTCGATCTTCTGACATCACCGGATGGTTCTACACACTTTGAAATTATATCCCCGGTGTGTATGACCAACACAAATGGTATTGCACAAACATATGTTCATCTTGGAACAAAAGAAGGTGAGTACCAGATAAAGGCTGTAATCAGGGGTGATTATACTCAAAACATTCAGGTTTTTAAGGTTTTTGCCAGAAAAAGCAATTGGATATTTATGCTTGTAATCGGGACGATAGGGGGGCTTGGTCTGTTCCTTTTCGGAATGAAAATTTTGAGCGAAGGAATGCAAAAGGCTGCAGGTGAAAATATGAGAACCATACTTGGCAAACTTACATATAACCGCTTTATTGCTGTGGGTGTTGGCGCCTTTGTTGCAATGACTATACAAAGCAGTAGCGCTACAACTGTTATGCTGGTAAGTTTCGTCCAGTCAGGACTTATGCAATTTGCACAAACCCTTGGAATTATTCTTGGTGCTGATATCGGGACTACCATTACCGCACAGATCATTGCTTTCAAACTAACCGATTACTCTTTATTGATGATCGGTCTGGGTTTTGTTTTATATTTCTTTCCAAAAAACAACATCCTGAGAAATATTGGAGAATCAGTTATGGGATTTGGGATCCTCTTTTTTGGAATGAATGTTATGTCTGATGCTATGTCTCCTCTCCAGTCAGATGAAAATTTTATCGGGATACTACTTAAACTGGAAAAACCCCTGATGGGAATTCTGATCGGCACATTATTCACTGCCCTGATACAGAGCAGTAGCGCATTTATCGGAATACTTATTATATTTTCAACCCAGGGTTTCCTCACTCTTGAAGCTGCAATCCCTCTTCTTCTGGGTGCTAATCTCGGCACCTCTGTTACAGCAATACTTGCCAGTATCAATACTAATAATGAAGCCAAAAAGGTAGCTGTTGCACATACACTTTTTAAAATATTCGGTGTGATAGTTTTTGCATGGTGGATCCCGGCATTTGCCGATTTTATTTACCAGATTTCACCAGGTAATCCTGTGGGAATTGAAACACTTAGCCAGACAAGCATTGCCATACCAAGGCAAATAGCAAATGCCCATACAATTTTTAATGTTGCCCTTACTCTTATATCAATTCCTTTTATAGGTAAATTTGCAAATTTTATCAACTTTATCTTTCCGAAAAAACCAGCACCTGAAGATAAAATCAAGAAGCTAAAATACCTGGATGAGAAATATATCCCTACACCTGCATTAGCACTTAACCTTGCAAAACAGGAAACCATCCTGATGGGTGAACTTGTTAAAGATATGTTGACAGATATCCTTAAGCCATTTCTGTCTAAACAAACTCATGTTTTTAAAGAGATCTCTCTTAAAGAGGAACGAATTGATTTCCTGCAACAAAAAATCAATAATTACATTATTTTGATCACCCGCCAGAATATTGGAGAAAAAAGGATCAGAGAATCATTCCAGATCATGTACACTGTCAAGGAATTTGAACAAATGGCCGATGTTATTTCTAAAACACTTTTTAAAAAGGCACAGGAATGGTCTGGTTCAAAGTTGGAATTTTCCAAACCCGGCAAAAAAGAGATCGAGGACTACCATCTGCGAACTCTAAAACAGATAAGCAGGGCTATTGAAGTTTTCCGGGATGTTAACCTGGAGAAGGCTAAATCAATGAAACTAAAATACAAAAAATATCGAGCACTGTCCCTTGAACTGGAAAAACATCATTATGAAAGACTCCGTGACGAAATTCATAAATCGCTCAAGAGCAGTAAATATCACATTGAGGTTATTGGTATGCTCAGGGTCATTTCAAGTCATGCTACAAATATTGCAAGGATACTCCTCGAATGGTCAACCAGTAACAACTAAAATAATACTTGATTATGAATAAAGAGTTTGAAATTATTGAAGTAAAAAACAAAAGAAACATAAAAGAATTTCTTCAGTTACCGGTACGATTATATAAAAATGAAAAGAGGTGGATCAGACCACTTAACCATGATATTGAAGTTGTTTTTGATCCTCAGAAAAACAAACATTTTCGGAACGGAGAAGGTATCCGCTGGATCCTGATAAACGAACATAACAAAACAATTGGCAGAGTGGCTGCTTTTGTTGATTATAAATCAGCAAAAAATAATGACCAGCCAACAGGAGGTATGGGGTTTTTTGAATGTGTTCATGACAGGGCTGCTGCTTTTGCCCTGTTTGATCTCTGTAAAGAATGGCTGAAAGAAAAAGGAATGGAGGCTATGGATGGTCCTGTAAATTTCGGGGACCGTGACAAGTGGTGGGGACTGCTTACGGAAGGAGACAGGGAGCCTAATTATCGCATGCCTTATAATTTTCTGTATTACAAAGACTTTTTTGAAGAATATGGTTTTAAGAATTACTTCAATCAGCTTACTTTTCACAAACTTGTAAATGAAGAGGGATTGAGTGATTCCCTCAGGCAAAAAGCTTATCGCGTTGCTCAGAATCCTAAATATAGTTTCCGGCATGCCAGTAAAAAAAATCTGAATATTATAGCTAATGAATTCAGGCATGTTTATAATAAAGCATGGGCAAGATTTCCGGGTGTGAAAAAGTTTACCAATGTACATGCTATGGCTTTGCTGAATAGCATGAAAACCATTCTTGATGAAAAACTGATCTGGTTTGGGTACTATGAAAATGAGCCAATCTCTTTTTTTATAATGATGCCCGAAATAAATCCAATCATTAAGCACCTCAACGGAAAGCTTAACCTTCTCGGGAAACTGAAATTTCTCTATTACAAGAATATTAAGAAAAGCTGTAAAAAAGCATTTGCATTGATCTTCGGTGTTGTTCCCGAACACCAGAAAAAAGGATTGGAAGCAGCCATTATTATAGCTTTTTCGAAAGTTGCCCTCAGATCCGATTTTCCTTATAAAGAACTTGAGTTGAACTGGATCGGTGACTTTAATCCAACAATGATACGTATTGTCGACGAATTAGGATTTAAGGTCATAAAAACCCATGTAACCTATCGTTACCTGTTCGACCGTAATAAGGAATTCAAACGGGCAAAGAAAGTTAATGTCTGAAGATGTTACGAGTTTCGTGTTACGGGGTTCGGGTTACGGGTTACGAGTTGAAGATCTGGAGTTACGGGTTCAGGATTAAGAGTTACGGGTTACGGGTTCAGGAGTTACGAGTTACGGGTACTTACTTCTTACTACATACTACCTACTTCTTCTCTTTGGCACAGTATTTGTTCTTTCCTAAGCAACAGGCAATCTCAATGATATACCCGGAAGAAATTTCAGGGCAGCCAGGTCTAAAAAGCCTGGCTTTATTTTTTGTCTTGTCCTGCATCCTGCATCCTGTATCCTGCATCCTATTTCTTGTCTTCCTACTTCCTACTCCTTACTTCTTCACTCTTCGCCCTCCGCTCTCTGCTCTTCGCTCACTTCCTACTTCCTACTTCTTACTTCTTCCCTCTTCCTACTCACCCACTCAACTTCTCAACTTCTTCCCCCAAACTGTTTAAATCCAATAATTTCCCTCACATCTTTTATCGTTTCCCGGGCACTTTCCCTGGCTTTTTCAGCTCCTTCCCTTACCACTTTACCCAGATATGTATCATCTGCCATTATTTCAATAATTCTTTCCCTTATAGGAGCATTAAAACTGATAATATCCTCTGCCAGTTGTTTTTTCATATCCCCATACCGTATTTTACAACTGTTATATTTTTCAAGATAAAATTGAAAAATATCTGCTTCTGATATTACATCCATCAGTGTGAATAGATTTTTCACCGGCTCGCTCATTTCCTGGTTTTCCTGTGTAGGACCGTTATCGGTAACCGCTCTCATTACTTTTTTCCTTATAACTTGCGGCTCATCAATAAGATAAATTGCATTCCCCTCCGATTTGCCCATTTTCCCGGTTCCGTCAAGTCCGGGGATCTTAACAAGAGTTTCACCAAAATTATAAGCAGTCGGTTCAGGAAAAAATTTAGTCTTATACATCGTATTGAAACGACGTGCAAATTTGCGGGTCATTTCCAGATTTTGTTCCTGATCCTTTCCTACAGGAACTTTTGTTGCTTTGTGAATAATGATATCAGCCGCCATCAATACAGGATAAGTTAACAATCCCGCATTCACATTATCAGGCTGCATTCGTACTTTATCCTTAAATGATGTGGTCCGTTCCAACTCACCTACATAGGCATTCATATTCAACAAAAGGTACAACTCAGTAACTTCCCTGATATCACTCTGCAGATATATTGTAGCCACCTGCGGATCAATTCCGCAGGCCAGGTATTCAGCTAAAACCTGCTTCACATTACCATAAAGATCTTCAGGTGTGGGATGGGTTGTTAATGAATGGTAATCAGCAATGAAAAAAAAGCACCTGTTTTCATGCTGCATTTTTACAAAATTCTTAAGTGCACCAAAATAATTACCAATATGTAAATTCCCTGTCGAACGAATACCGCTTACTACTGTTTCCATAAAAAAGATATGTTTTAAAAAAGGTGAACACAAAGCTAATATAAATATTTGTAACTAATCAGTCGGCAGTCAACAGTCCACAGTCGGCAGACGAATCGGGTTAAGGTCTTTGAACCTTGAACTCTTCTCTTCCAACTCACCCCCTCAACTTACTCAACTACTCACCTCTTCTTCAATCTTCCCTCTTCACCTTTCTCTTCTTTGCGTCTCTGCGTCTCTGCGTCTCTGCGATTCATTCTTCCTCCTTACTCACCCACTCAACTACTCAACTTACTTAACTACTCACCTTTTCTCCTTTTTACTTTTTACTTTTTACTTTTTACTTTACACTTTTCGTACCTTTGCCCGTCTAAACATGCGAATAATGGAATCAACAAGACAAAAAAAAGTTGGCAGACTTGTGCAAAAAGAACTCGCGGAGATTTTCAGAATAGAAACCAGGAATATGTTCAAAGGGAACATGATCACCCCAACAGTGGTAAGGATGAGCCCCGATCTGATGCTTGCAAAAGTGTATCTTAGTGTATTCCCTTCGGAAAAACAGGATGAAGTAATAGAAACGGTGAATTCCACCTCCGGTGAAATACGATATTATCTGGGTAAAAAAATTGGAAAGCAAGTAAAGGGTATCCCTGAACTTGCTTTTTATATCGACGATTCCCTTGATTATGCTATACGAATTGATAACCTTCTAAATTCCTGATATACGGAATGCAATACGATCCCATAAAACGTGCACTGGGGACATTATTCAATAAAACTCCCTTTACAAGAAAGATCTTTTACAAACTACTTGATCTTCTTCTTCTCCGTACCTGGCATGTAAAAAGAGAGTTGAGGATTTTCCGTAAAAACAGTGCTGAAAACTTAAATGTTTTAGATGCAGGTGCCGGTTATGGTCAGTACTCTTTTTTTATGTCCGGTCTCTCTTCCGCATGGAATATTAAAGCTGTTGATGTAAAGAAAGAACAAATTGATGATTGTAACCGTTTTTTTAAGAGAATAAACCGGGATAACAGGGTGGTTTTTGAAATGGCTGATCTGGTTGAATTTATTGAAAAAGAAAAATATTCACTCATCCTGTCAGTTGACGTGATGGAGCATATTCAGGATGATGAAAATGTTTTCGGAAATTTCTATGAATCTCTTATCCCCGGTGGACTGTTACTAATATCCACACCATCAGATAAAGGAGGATCAGATGTTCATCACCATCATTGTAATTCCTTCATTGAAGAACATGTGCGCGATGGATATGGTGTTAATGAAATTAAAACGAAGCTGGAAAAGGCAGGCTTTAACAATATTAATACACGTTATACTTATGGTAAAACGGGGCAGTTATCATGGAAACTGTCGATGAAGTATCCAATTCTTCTTCTTAATCTTAGTAAATTATTCTTT
>DAOVLD010000295.1 GCA_030631445.1 Bacteroidota bacterium | reverse complement strand
AGAAAAGGGATTCGGATAATTGGGATAAAGAATAATTTTTGAAGATATTTCGCTTGCTTCTTCAGATATTTTAGTTCCTGAATTTTCATAAAGGTAAGCTGTAACATTTAATTCTTCGGTAAGCACTAATTTTTCCTGATTTGAGAATACAGCATACCATGAATCTGTACTTGGCAAAATAAAATCAATATTACCACCCGAGCTGTTTTTATGTATCTCAAATGCCAGAAAATCCTGATTTGCCATATAATTATTAAAATTCTCTTCATCACAGATAAAGAAATCAATATGACCGTTATCATTTGATTTAGAAAAAACATCATTATCGTCAAGATTAACACCGTACAAAATTTCTCTTGGCAAGTTGTATTCTAAAACAATTTTGTAATCATCATCCGGATTGGGAGGCAGGGAATCGGCAGATACATTGATAACAGGAAGTGTTCCCGGCAGGGTAACATTCCAATTATAAAAGATGCCGACGCCACTATTTGTAATTACGGTTTCCATTCCACTTGACGGATAGTTGCCGATGCTGCTTGTAACCTGTGCTGTAAAGGTACGGTTATCACCTAAGTAAAATTGTTTTTGACCATTGTGATCAGTCCAGCCGGCAGTGCAACCCCAACTCACACAAGGACTGCTATATATCTTGATCCTTGCACCATCAACATTCGCTCCGCAAATATCAGTAACATTAACATTAAGTGTGCATACTGCTGTATATTTTTCTGTTGCATCCCATATATAACCGTCGCCACGCCAGTTGAATGTTGCTGCTACATTCCAGCCCCAGTTCTCGTAACCTCCCGGGTTGTCGATATATGTATTTACAGGTTCCCATGCAACCCAACGTCTGTCCCAAAATTCATTTATTTTATGATTGTCGCTATACATAATATCCACAACGGTTGGGATCAATGCCGCGCGAGCTGCGCCTGATGTAAGATATGAATGTACACTGCATGTTCCTTTATGTAAATGGTAGATACGAACAGGCTGGTCGTGATGAGGATTCGACTGGAAAGTCATAACATCTTTGATCCATTGAGTAACAGCCCCGACTGCACCGTTATCAACTGTATTTTGTTCACATTTCCATAACACGTCACAGGTGTCCAAATAGTCTCGTAGTAATGGATATCCTGTATCGTTATGGTTCATCAGATAATCGCGCCAGAAAACGCCGGTTGGCGGGTTTGCCGGATTTCCGTTATTGGGATTAATATAATTTGGTATCTCCTTATGCAATTTCGGATGAACAATATACCAGTAATAAATATCGCGTGGTAATTCTATTTCCTCAACATTTCCCTGCTCCAAAACTTTATAGACAGTTGTGGAGTAATAATCATCGCCATCGTAATCAACTATTTCTACATAATCGAAATAAGCGGCAATTTCATATAACGATTCCACATTTTCTGTTAATATTTGTAAAGCCATATTACTTGCAAGGGTTTGCGGAGCAATATGAGCAACTTCAAAGCAGATCTCATCAATATAAGGATATACAGCATTAATAATTATTCCTGCATATAGATTTTGATTTTCCATATCAAGTCTTCTGAAATTATCCCTTAAATCCATTTTAAGCCAGTTTGGAGCAATATCTATTGCGGCTTCTGCATCAGGAGTGAGATTATTTGAAGGTAGACTCAATTCGAGACAGTTTGTTCCGGATTGAACCGAAACATAACATTTCTCTCCCACAGGAATTAATTCTGTAAAAGAAACAGAGTCAATTAATACCCATTGAGCTTTAATATTTGTTGAAATAGCTATATAAAAAATTGCAATAAAAACTATTACAACCCAAAAATTCTGATTTGTCTTTTTCATTTTATTATATTTTTATTTTTGATATATTATTTTTTTAGGCTCCTACAGACCCATGCGGGCTAACTTCGTGTCGCTTCCTTTGGTTGTAAGGCTGATGTTAAGATTGAGGCTAAGGCGGAGGTTTTTTATTTGTTACTAATCCAAAATATTTCCTTATTTCCCTTTTTTCCTTAGCCTCAGCCTTCTTTTAAATTATTTCATTAGAATTGCCTTGCGAACTTTTGTAATATTATCTGTTTGAAGACGATAAAAATATATTCCATTTGGCAAATCACCTGTTTCCCAATTTACCTTGAATTTTCCGGCAGGACGTAACCCGTTTACTAAAGTCGCTACTTCTTTGCCAAAGTTGTCATATACTTTTAATGTAACAAAAGTATTGTCAGGAACAGAAAATCCAATTGTTGTT
>DAOVLD010000119.1 GCA_030631445.1 Bacteroidota bacterium | reverse complement strand
TATCTTGGCTTTGAATAACTCTTCATCACAAAATTAAATTATTATGGAAGAAAAAAATGAAAACATGGCAGAAGCTCCAACAGCAGATGCCAGCGAACAAAAACCACAACAGGAAGGCAGACCAACATTCCTGACTGTCCTGTGTATCTTAACTTTTATTGGAAGTGGATTATCCGCTTTATTTTTACTTATCGGACTCGTGGCTGCAGGAGCCATATCTGAAACGCTAAGTAGTATTCCCGGCATGGAAGATATTGGTGGATTTGGAACCGGTTATTTCCTGGTTACGCTTGTGCTTGCTTTAGCCTCGCTTTACGGTGCAATTATGATGTGGAAGCTGAAGAAAATTGGATTTTATCTCTATTCGGGAGCTAATGTCATTGTAATTTTCGTGCCCATGGTTATAGCTGCCGGAAAATTTTCTGTTTTTGGTCTTGTCATTACAGCATTGTTTATCTTCCTCTACGCTTTAAATCTTAAGCATCTCAAGTAATTCCAGAGGAAAGAATGATCTATTAAACACCGGTGTTTTTCCCGGTGTTTTTTTGTTTTAATCCTCCGATACCTGGATTAAAAGTTTTCTGTATGCTGTAAATATTTTTGATTTTGAAATAAACCCGATATATTTCCCATCCTCTGTAACAGGCAGGTTCCATGCACCTGTCTCTTCAAACCTCTTCATTACAATTTCCATCGTATCACCTATTGAAATATGAGCCGGTGGTATAATCAAAAGATCCCTGACATAAGTAGTATCATACATCCCGGAATTAAACATGATATCCCTGACATTATCAAGTAATACCACACTTTGTAAAAAACCCTCATCATCAACCACCGGGAATATATTCCTTTTTGAACTTGATATTTTCTTAACCAATTCACCTAATGTTTCATCAGGATAAATCTTAACCAGGTCTTTCTCAATCTCTTTTTTCCACTCCATTAATCTTAACACTGCGCGATCTTTATGATGAGTTATCAGTTCCCCCCTTCTTGCAAGTCGTTTCGTATATATTGAATGAGGCTCAAAATAAATAATTGTAATAAATGAAAATGTGGAAGTAATAATAAGAGGGATTAACAATCCGTAACCTCCCGTAATTTCTGCGATTAGAAATATTGCTGTTAAAGGAGCATGCATAACTCCGGCCATTAAACCTGCCATACCAACAAGCGCAAAATTACTCTCTGAAACATTAACCCAGTTTAACCCATTAATGAGACGGGCAGTAAAAAACCCTGTTATTCCTCCCATAAATAAAGCAGGTGCAAAAATACCTCCAACTCCTCCCCCTCCGGTTGTTGCTGACATAGCAACCACCTTCAAGATCATAACTAAAACCAGATAACCCAGTATCATCCAGAAATTATCGTGAATAAAATAAAAAAGACTGTTCTCAACCAGTTCAGAAGTATTTCCATTTAAAAGAGAAGTAATAATATCATAACCTTCACCAAACAAAGGAGGAAAAAGAAATATCAATAGTCCAAGAATAGTTCCTCCAATGAATAACCTGTGGTAAGGACTGTTAATATTCCCGAACCACGATTCGATTTTCATACTTGCTTTTGTAAAATACAAAGAAACCAAACCTGAAAATACTCCCAAAAGAATAAAAAACGGGATATTTGCTAATTCGAAAGGGCTCAGTATTGTATATGAAAATAAAACTCCCTTTCCCATTAAGAAATAAGCTATGGTTGCACCTGTTACAGATGAAATAAGCAAAGGGACAATAGACGCAATGGTAAGATCAAGCATTAAGACTTCAAGTGTAAAAACCAGTCCGGCAATGGGAGCTTTGAATATCCCTGCTATTGCTCCGGCAGCCCCGCATCCCACCAATAATGTTACTGACTTATAATTTAACCTGAAAAACCTGCCTATTGATGACCCAATAGAAGCACCGGTTAAAACAATTGGGGCTTCTGCTCCAACCGATCCACCAAACCCGATAGTAAGCGTACTGGCAAGAATAGAGGAATAATTATTATGACTCTTAATAATGCTGTTCTTCTTCGAGATAGCATATAAAATCCTGGCAACACCATGACCAATATCATCTTTGACAAAATACCTTACAAGCAAAACAGTCAGAAAAATTCCTATTAAAGGATACACCAGATACCAAATACTTTCCGACTCCACATCAAATCCTTTTGTTAAAAGAAGATGAGTATAATGAATGGTATTTTTAAGCAATACAGCAGCAAGTCCGCTAAAAGCCCCAACAATAAAACTCAGGATATAGATAAACTGATTATGGTTTAATTTTTTAAACCTCAGGGTAAGAAACCTCCTTATAATTTTTGCTTTTTGCATTGCGGCGGCAAAATTAACAAATTCTTCAATTTAAAGAAGTACTTAAAGTAAATAAAAGTTGAGTAAGTTGAGTAAGTTGAGTAGGTGAGTGAGGAGGAAGAAAGAAGGCAAAAGGTCAAAAGTCGAAGCGTAAACTTTAACTCGTAACCCGTAACTCGTAACATTTTGGACATTTTAGTCATTTTGAATTTTAGTCATTTCAGATATTATTATTCCGCTACGATATTCCGAATTCCCATATTATTCCTGCATAAATTGGCGAATTATTGTCCGGTAGCTGGAAAAGACATTGGCTCTCGAAACGAATCCAATATATTTACCATCCTTAAGTACAGGCAGGTTATAATGAGAGGAAATTTGAAATTTACGGGCAATATCTTCCATCGATTCATCAGGTGATACAGATGGTGTTGGCATAAACATAAGGTCACGAACATAAGTTTTATCATAAAGTTCTGTCTTGAAAACAATATGCCTGATATCATTAACCCATACAACACCAAGTAAATGATTATCATTATCTATTACCGGAAATATATTCCTTTGTGATTTTGATATTACCTCAACCAGATCACCTAATGTTGCATCAGGTCCGACAGTATTGAAATTATCTTCAATAAGATCTTTTACACTCATCAGGGACAAAGCACCCTTATCTTTATCATGGGTAATCAACTCTCCACGTTTTGCAAGCTGTATGGTGTAAACCGAGTTTGACTCAAAAATTTTAATGGTTGCATATGAAATGGTCGCAGTAATCATCAATGGCATGAATAATGCATAACCATGAGTAATCTCTGCGATCAGGAAAATAGCAGTTAACGGTGCATGAATAACACCGGCTATCAAACCAGCCATTCCTACAAGAACAAAATTAGCTTCATGAAGATCGAGGCCAAACTTATTCAATACTTTAACAAATAAAAGTCCTGTATTTGCACCGAGAAACAGTGTTGGAGCAAACATTCCACCTACCCCTCCACTACTGAAAGTAACTGAAGTAGCAATAGCTTTAAAAATAATTATAGCAAGCAGAACAATGAAAAATGCCGAAATATTATCTTTTAATCCAAAATATATAGAATTATTAAAAAGATATCCATAATCTCCGTTCAGGGCATTATTAATACCCTCATAACCCTCACCGTATAGTGACGGAACAAGAAAAATCAATAATCCAAGGATAAAACCACCAATAATAAGTTTGTTGTACCACATTTTAATTTTCTCGAACGCTGTAGTTACAAACAAATAAACCCTTGTAAAATATACAGAAACCAATCCCGCGAATAGTCCGAGTAAAATATAAAATGGGGTATCAGCCAATTTGAAATTTTCGGTGAGTGTAAAAGTATAAACAGTATCCTGTCCAAGGAAAAGATATGAGGTTAAGGCAGCAGTTACTGAAGATATTAACAAAGGAACAATAGATGACATGGAAAGATTAAGCATTATTACCTCAAGAGCAAAAATAATAGCTGCAATTGGGGCTTTAAATATGGCCGACATGGCTCCTGCCGAAGCACAGCCTAACATTAAAATTACCTGGCTGTAATTAAGCCTTAACCATTTACCAAGATTTGAACCAATAGCGGCACCTGTTGCAACTGTTGGTCCTTCAAGTCCCACCGACCCACCAAAACCAACAGTTAGTGCACTGGTAATAATAGACGAAAACATGTTATGAGAACGAAGTATCCCGTTCTCCCTTGAAATTGCATGTAAAACAATAGGGATTCCATGTCCTACACGCCTTTTAAGTATAAATTTAACAAAGATAACTACGATAAAAATACCAATTGCCGGGAAAACAATATAGAGGTAATTAAAACCTTCACTTGAAAATCCTGCTGTCAAAATATTTTTGATAATACGTACAGCATTTTTAATGATCACAGCAACAAAACCGGAAGCAATTCCTATGATCACACTTAAGATCAAAATAAATTGCCGGTCGCGGATATGCTTAGACCGCCATCTGAAAAGCTTTACTATAAACCTGTTCATTTTCATAAGAGGACAAATATAACATATAGCTATAAAAACAAGAAGAGCGGGAATAGTATTTTTTTTAAGTTTGTAATAATATTCTTGATAAAAAAACGGAAGAAATAGTTTTGAAAAGAAAATTTCTTTTATTCTCTGTTTATTTTTACCTGGTAATCTCCGGAGCAGCTGCTCAGAATGGTGATCGCCCGGACAGCCCTGATCTTAAAAGAGTGACGGTAGATACAGCCACCGGACATGCATGGATATACTGGTCACCCAGTCCTTCACCCGAAGTTATAGCAAACATAATTTTTATATATCATAATAATATATGGATACCTGTTGATACTGTATCTGATGCTACTACAGATTTTGAAAATACTTTTTCTAATGCCAACTATTTTCCCGAATCCTATGACATTTCAGCTTTTGACCCACATGAAGAAAGTCCACTTACGGAAGAACCACATACAACGATCTTTACTACTCTTCAATTCGATTCCTGCCGGGCAGAACTTAACTTATCATGGACACCTTACATTGGCTGGGCAGACAGCTTAGAATACTATAATATTTTCCGAAACACAGATGGAGGTTCTTTTTCCATTATCGATTCCCTTCCTCCTGATTCAATTTCTTTTACAGATACTACAATTGAAGCATACGTTAACTATTGTTATTATATTCAAGCCAACCATAAAGACGGTTTAACATCCACTTCCAATAAAGTTTCCAAGTACACACAAATGCCACAGATCCCCGGTTTTATTAATGCAGACTATGCCACTATTAATCCTGAAAACAATGAAGTATCTCTGTCATTTACTATCGATCCGGCATCTGAAATTTATCATTACAAACTTTTGAGAACAGATGATCCAAATGGAATATATGATACTATCGCTGATTTTGCTGATCACCGTTCAGAAAAACTTACTTATACCGACATACCGGAAGATCTGTCATTACCATTATATTACAGATTGGCAGCTATTAACCCGTGTAACCTGATTATTGTAAGGTCGAACATTGCAAGTACAATGATACTTACAGTAAATAATGAGGATGCTTTAAACTACCTGACATGGACTCCAAATATTGGATGGAAAGGAGGAGTTGAAAAATATGAAGTTTACAGAAAAACTATGGTAAACCCTTCTGAACTTATTGCCACAGTTGATGCCGATGATACTTCTTATACAGACAACGTTGAACTTAACAATTTGATTTATAATGTAGATGATGCAAAGTTTTGTTATTATATCAATGCTGTAGAGGGAGAAAACAATCCACATGGTATCAGGGGAACCGGTACAACCTGTACAAAATGTGTAGTACTACAACCAAAAATCTTTATCCCTAATGCTTTTACCCCGAATGGAGACGGGAAAAATGATGCCTGGAAGCCAAAACTATCTTTTACTCCGGCAACTTATCATCTAATAATAAAAAATCGCTGGGGAAATATTCTGTTTGAAAGCAGGGATCACTTTCAGGTTTGGGATCCAGCCGTTAATGGAGAAAGAACAGTACAGGAAGGAACCTATATTTATTTCCTGAGAGTTACTACCGGAGAAGGAAAAGAAATTTTAAGAAAAGGGCTGGTAAATGTTGTTTTTCCCTGATGTCATTGTTAAAGAATTAACCGCCAAGTGCGCTAAGAATGCGCTAAGGACGCAAACTTTGCGACCCCTTTGCGATCTTTGCGTAAACTCTTTGCGAACTCTGCGGTTTGTATTTCTTCACTG
>DAOVLD010000115.1 GCA_030631445.1 Bacteroidota bacterium | reverse complement strand
AGTTCATATGTTTCTTCAATAGTCAATTTCCGTAAACTTTCGAATGTTTGTTTACGATCCCATGGACATTTCTCGCGTAACTCATCCATTATATCAAGTAATTCTTTAAATGCTGCGAGTCTTGAATCCTTTTTCATATTTACTTTTTCTTCTTATCCAGAAAATCTATCCTGACAGTTGAGCCGATTGAAAGGCTGAGAAGATCGGTAAGATTTGCTTTGTTCATAGATATTTCAAGCAGTCCCAATGAGTTAAATAGTGCAAGTAATTCTCCGATGGGTGTTTCTGAGTATGTTTTGTTGATATGTGTTATTTTATATTTCCGGCTTTGAATATAAATTTCAAACGGTTGATTTTTCCCTACCCGGTCAAACAACTCATTTGTAATATTAGTGATAGCATTCCTGTATGAATCAATATAAATCACACTACCGGTAATTACCTTATCATCAATAGTAGCCCGAAGAGGAATTCTGGTAATAAGTTCACTCATTTCTTTGCCAAGCTCAGTGATTAGTTTCCCTTTTGCAAGTTCACATGCAGTTTCAGCAAACAGACAGATACAAGGGAAAGTTGGATAGATATTCTTTTTTTTGTTAAGCTGGATGATCTTTTCCGGCTTTTCTTTGGCGATAAGTGAAAAGATACCATTGTCGCACCCGATAAAAAAATGTCCGTTCAATTTTATTGCTACATAATTATTCCCTTTATCAGGTATGGCATCTACACCGACAATATGAATGGTTCCTTCAGGAAAATGGTTATAACTATTTTTAAGAACAAAAGCAGCCTGGCTGGTGTTAAAAGGTGGTATCTGATGTGAAATGTCCACAATATGGATATCAGGACATTTGGTGAGGATAGTTCCTTTTAGTGCACCTGTATAGAAGTCATTTTGTTTCCAATCAGTAGTCAGGGTAATTATTGGCATAGAGAAAAAAACTTCCGTTAAAGGTTATTATTCATCGAAAAAAAACTAATTTGCAATTGTCAAAAGTAATGAATATTTAACAGAATTGATGACCCAAAAGATTTTATATTTAGAGGATATTGATCCGGTAAACATTTATGGATCCAATAATAGTCTGTTGAATAAAATCATTGGTTCCTTTCCCAAATTGAAAATAATTGCAAGAGGTAACGAAATTAAAGTTATTGGTGAGGAATCACTTATAGCTGATTTTGAAGAAAAATTTGAGGGACTCATAGAATTTTACCTTAAATATAACAGATTGGAGGAGGCTGATATAGATAAGTTGTTTTTTGATTCTGTTATGCAGTTCCACATAAAAAACGGGGATCTTGACGAAGTATTGATTTTCGGCAACGGAGGTCAGCCAATAAAGCCAAGAACAGTTAATCAGATTAACCTGGTTAAGGAATTTTTCCTGAACGATTTGTTAATGGTAGTCGGACCTGCAGGAACAGGGAAAACATATCTGGCAATAGCCCTCGCTGTAAGAGCATTACGAAATAAGGAAGTTGAAAAGATAACACTTACCCGGCCTGCAGTGGAAGCCGGAGAACATCTCGGATTTCTCCCCGGTGATGTAAAGGAAAAACTGGAACCATACCTTCAACCTCTGTATGATGCTCTGAGAGATATGATACCCGCAAAAAAACTAGTTGGGTATATTGAGGATGGAATTATTCAAATTGCTCCCCTAGCATATATGCGTGGACGAACACTTGAAAATGCTGTGGTTATTTTAGATGAGGCTCAGAATACTACGGTGAACCAATTGAAAATGTTTCTGACCAGGATGGGACAATCATCCAAATTTATTGTTACAGGGGATATTACTCAAATAGATCTGCCCAGGAAATCTGATTCAGGTTTATGGCAGGCAGTAAATCTTCTTAAAGGAATAGATGGTATATCGATCCTGGAGTTCGATGAACGGGATATCATGCGTCATAAGCTGGTAAAACATATTGTTCGGGCTTATGAGAAGAAAGGCAAAAGGCAGAAGGCAGAAGGCAAAAGTGAAAAGGGAGGTGAGTAGGTGAGTATGTTGAGTAGGTGAGTAAGTAAGAGGGTATTCAATACTCACTCAACCAACTTAACCACTTAACACTCAAGTAACCAGAGCCAGTAACAGTAACCACAGTGAAATATGCTCCTACGTCGCATTTCACGTGGCAAGCCAGTAACCAGTTAAAAAACTTATAAACTACTAAATTCATAAACTATAAAACTCATAACACATTATGGCAGAGGCTATTAAAAATACCAATTTCAAATTTCCGGGATTATTAAATATATACCATGGGAAAGTTCGAGATGTTTATAATATTAATGATAAATACCTGGTAATGGTTGCAACTGACCGTATTTCAGCATTTGATGTGGTTCTTCCGAAAGGGATACCTTTTAAAGGACAGGTATTGAACCAGGTTGCGGCAAAATATCTGGATGCTACTACTGATATTGTTCCTAACTGGAAAATCGCATCACCCGATCCTATGGTAACTATTGGTCATTTTGCTGACCCATTTAAAGTTGAAATGGTGATAAGGGGCTATCTTACCGGTCATGCATGGAGAGAATACCGGGCAGGAAAGCGGGAATTATGCGGAATACCTTTGCCGGATGGTATGAAGGAACATCAGAAATTTGATGAACCTATAATTACGCCAACAACAAAGGCAACTAAAGGTCATGATGAAGATATCTCGAGGGAGAATATTATTTCACAGGGATTGGTATCCGGGGAGGATTATTCAAAACTGGAAGATTATACTTATAAATTGTTCAGTAAAGGCAGTGAAATAGCCAAAGAAAAGGGTTTGATCCTGGTGGATACAAAGTATGAATTTGGGAAAAAGGATGGGAAAATATACCTTATTGATGAAATCCATACACCCGATTCATCCAGGTATTTCTATCTGGATAGCTACAGGGAAAGATTTGATAATGGAGAACAGCAACGCCAGCTATCCAAGGAGTTTGTGCGTCAGTGGTTGATAGACAGAGGCTTCCAGGGGAAAGAAGGTCAGCAGATGCCTGAAATGCCTGAAGAATTTGTCTCAGAGGTCTCAGAACGTTATATCGAATTGTATGAAAAAATAACGGGTGAATCATTTGTGAAGGAAGAAACAACAGATGTAAAGGAAAGGATCGAAAGAAGTATAAGGGAGTTCCTGGAGGCTGGATAAAGTTAAAAGATACAAGATACAAGATACAAGATGCAGGAAGTAAGGAGTAAGGAGCTGAGGTTGAGGCAATTGTGATTTAACCAGTAACCAGCAACTGGTCAAACTTTCAACTTTTAACTTTCAACTTTTAACTTCCCTTCCTTTTATCCCATTTTTATTTCAAGAATTTCGCTGGTTTGTTTTCCTATCCGGAACCTGTCATCGATACGTTTACCAAGAACCCAGACAATTTTGTCACCTGATGTTAGTATCCAGGAACTTTCTTTTTCAATCAGGGATAGTTTCTCATCAATAAAGAAATCACTGAGCTTTTTGGGATCTTGCATTCCAAGAGGATAAAAATAATCACCGGTTTTCCATTTTCTGAGGATTAAAGGATATTCCAGAATAGATGCATCTATCCATGCAATATCCGGGGAATGAGGAATCTTCAGGTTGGGTTTTGAGGTGAATTTCCTGAATAGTAGCCGTATGGGTTGGGTTAATTTTTTTGTTTCCTCGTCAATATAATATTTTTCTGTGCTATCCTTTTTTTGTGGTGTAATAATAAGATGGTTTCTGTCTTTAATAAGACGATGAGTTGATGAAAGAAATTGCTTGCCTGAAATTCCTTCAAGAGATTCAATAATATCAGGAATTACTTGGGAAGGGAAATGATATGGTCTGAGAAATTCATAGAGATATGTTGTTTTATTAGACAGGTTCCTTAGCTTATAAATGTCAATCAGGGTTTTATCACCAATTTCAGTAACCATTTGCTCTTTTTTCTTTTTAACCATATTTTCGAATATTTCATAGGCTTCTTCTATCTGGTTGATAGTTTGTGAAAAAGAATCAATAAAATCGGGATTCAATTCTTCAAACTCAGGAATGATCTGATGTCTGATCATATTCCGTTTATATTTGATTTTGACATTACTTGAATCTTCACGATAAGAAAGATCGTTATCGTCAGCATATTGTACAATTTCATTCCTGGTTGCAGATAGTAAGGGTCTGATAATATAACCTGATTTCTTTTTTATGCCGGTCATGCCTTTTAACCCTGTTCCCCTGGCAATATTTAGCAGTACAGTTTCAAGGATGTCGTTTTTGTTATGTGCCAGTGCTATATAATCAAAACCTTCGGTAACCCTGATCTTTTCAAACCATTCGTATCTCAGATCCCTTGCTGCCATTTGAATGGACACCTTCTTTTCTTCAGCATATTTTTCGGTATCGAAACTTTTTGCGTAGAAAAGTGTGTTAGAATTCTTAGCGAATTCACGGACAAATTTTTCATCGTTATCTGATTCTGTACCTCTTAACTGAAAATTGCAATGTGCAATACCAATAGTGTTATCTGTTTTCAGGAAAAGGTTGGCCAATACCATGCTATCAATACCCCCGCTAACAGCAAGTAATACATTATCAGTTCCGGTTAAAAGCTGATTCCTGCTGATAAAATCAGTAAATGACAGCCATAGTCCTTTAGCTTTCTCCATAGATTGCAGAGATTTTATGGTAAAGTACGATTTTTTTTACAAAAATTGCAGGCTATTACCTGAATTCCAGGATTCCGGGAATATCCACATTAAAATCCCTTGGGTCGAACAATTTTTCACCAGAGAAATATATAAATTGTTTTGAATAATCAGCCGGCAGTCTTGGATAGAAAGCCAGGCGGATCTGAAACGTTTTAAAAACAAGTCTTTCATTCCTGATTCTTAGTCCGACCCCGATAGCAGAGTACAAATCATTTTTAAAAATATTATACCGGTTTGACCCGATAAATCCAAAGTCTGTAAAACCATAAAAAGCAAACCGGAATCCATAAACATAGAAGGGGGAGAAGGCAACTGTTTCAAGACTCATTGTCAGACGATGCGTTCCTTTGAGACTATCGCTGCTAAGACCACGTATTCCATTTTCGTTTGAGATGTTAATGTACTCATCTTCAAATCGCCTGATTCCTATGTTATAATCAATATTAATAAATTGTCTTACATGGAAGTTATAAAACGGAAGAAGATTTGTAAAATAACTTGACTTAAGATGAAATAATCCCTGCCGGTATTGTTGTTCTGATAAGAAACCTGCAAATCCTATTTTTGTATGGAAATAACCAAGGTTCTTGCAAAAATTCCCATGTGAGAACTCCACTCCTGTGTAATAACGGTTATAGAATTCATTATTCTCATATCCTCCGGTAAACTCAAGTAAAAAACCATAAGGGATATCTTCAATAGTTCCGTAATTATAGATCAGATTTGACTTGTAATATTTTTGTCTTGAAAACGCAATACTTCCCAGGTACAATTGGAAATTGTGAAGATCATAGTAAGAATATTCATCAATTTCCGGTCTTTCATAAATATTATTGAACAAAAATCTTCCGGAGATGATCAAACGTAACCTTGAAGCATCATTAAGCATGAATGATCTGCCCAGCCAGTAATCCTGGTAGCCATATCTGAAAGGGGTAGGGTAGGACATGGTATCCAGATCTTCAAATGTAGATGTATTTATAATATTGATTCCTCCTGCATATTTAGTATTTGGAGTGAAGAATTTTCTTGAAAGGTTTATCCCATACGATTCAGTTTTAAAAGCATTTTTGTAATTAATAATACCTTTAATAAAACTGCCTCTGATATTATCTATTTTGTATACACCTTCATATCCCCAACTTGGATCTTTATCATAGTTAAAAAACAGATTAGTTTTTAGTTCATGACCGATGCCAATAATGTTCTTATCATATATCTCCAGTATCCCTGAATTGATGTCAGTGAATTGCAGATCTAATCCCAGGGAAAATTTATCTTTAGTTATTAGCAGAATATCAACAGTTTCATCCGAAACGGGAATAAGTATTATTTTGGCGTCCTCAATATAAGGCAGATTTCTGATAATTCTTTCATTATCAGCCAGAACATAGGGGTTGACTTTATCTCCTTTTTTAATTATCAGATTGTTTCGTATATATTTTTCTTTTGTTTTGATATGTATTTTGTTCAGCGTTTTATTT
>DAOVLD010000161.1 GCA_030631445.1 Bacteroidota bacterium | reverse complement strand
TACTAATGTCTGTTTTTGTTTCATACGTTTATCTGTTTTGATTATTTGACGCAAAAGTAAAGGAATAATATGTAAAAATTAACTGTTTTGGTTCTTTTTCACAATAATTTATAGACAACGGAGATTCAAATTGCCGAATTGACAAATTTTAGATAGTTTTGACACTGGTTTGAAGAAGATTCACGATTTCTTCTTCCCTTTTAACTTTTGACTTTTAACTTTATGAACTTTATTGGATTATCAGAGCTTATTGTTGATAAGGACGGAAGGATATATCATCTTGGTCTGAGACCCGATGACATTGCCGATACAATCATTATGGTTGGTGATCCGGGGAGAGTCGGGATAGTTTCAGGGTTCTTTGACAGGATAGAAACAAAAGTCAGCAATCGTGAATTTATAACTCATACAGGTTATTATCGTGGTAAAAGATTAACTGTAATTTCGACAGGAATTGGCACCGACAACATTGATATTGTTGTGAATGAGCTTGACGCACTTGTTAATATTGACCTGGAGAAACGGGAAATAAAAGAAAAACATAAGTGTTTAACTCTTGTCAGGATCGGAACATCAGGCGGATTACAGGATGATATACCGGTTGATTCATTCCTGCTAAGTAAAAAGTCTATTGGCTTTGATAACGTTATCAGGTTTTATTTTGATAGTGACAAAATATCTGATCCGGAGTTTGAGAAAGCATTTATTAAACACACCGGCTGGGGGGCAAAATTATCTATTCCGTATATTGTAGATGCAGATAAAGATTTATTCAATAAGCTGAAAAGCAAAAAAACCCTCGAGGGATTAACCGTCTCATCACCCGGCTTTTACGGTCCGCAAGGAAGAAAATTAAGACTTGATCTGCAAAATACGGAGATAAATACTAAAATTGCGGAATTTGAATATAAAGGTGAGAAAATTACGAATTATGAAATGGAGAGTTCAGCGATTTACGGTCTTGCAAAAATGCTTGGACATAAAGCTGTAACAATCTGTGCTATCATTGCAAACAGGGCTACAATGACGTTTAGCAAAGATTATCAATCAACTGTTAAGGAATTGGTGGAATATACGCTGGATAGGGTAGTTGAGTAGGTTGAGTGAGTTGAGTTGGGAGGAAGCAGATCTGCCAGAGTGCGCCGCAGGCGTTCACGAACATTTGACACGAGCGAAAGCGAGTAAATAATATGGAAGAATCTCAAAATATTGAAATAAAGGCCTTGATACGGCTTCTGGACGATCCTGATTCAGTGGTGTTTGACACTGTTAGCTCAAACCTGCAGAAAAAAGGGATTGAGATTATTCCTGAATTGGAAAGAGCTTGGGAAACGGCTCTTAATGAGGAAGTTCAATCACGACTTGAGAATATTATCCAAAGGATTCAAACCGTGTATGTAAAAGAAAAGATTTCAGAATGGATCAACAGGGAAAAACCGGATTTATTGGAAGGAGCATATTATATTGCAAAATCGAAGTATCCTGAACTTAAATTTCCGGAAATAGAAAATTCAATTGAGAATATAAGAAAGGATGTATGGCTTGAGATAAATGAGAATCTTACTGCCCTTGAGAAAGTTAAAGTATTAAATCATATTCTATTCAAAACACATAAATTCAGCATAAACCATACAAATTTGAATGATCCGCAAAACAACTTTTTGAATTATGTCTTGCAAACAAGAAAAGGCAATCCTGTCAGTCTGGGAATTTTATATTTAATCATAGCACAAAAACTGGAAATACCGGTTTACGGGGTAAATCTTCCCCGCAATTTCATTCTTGCTTACATGGATGAGTACAAGCAGCCTGAAACATTCGATGAAAAAACTGAGCAACATATCCTTTTTTATATAAACCCGTTCAACAGGGGGGCAGTCCTTGGACGGAGGGAAATCGACTTTTTTATAAAGCAGCAGAAGCTGAAACCTAAAAAATACTTCTACATTCCATGTTCGAATGTTAAGATAATTCAGAGATTAATACTAAATTTGATCTTTGCCTATGATCAATCAGGCAACAAGGCAAAAGCAAACAGGTATAGGGAGTTGCTGGAGGCAATGAAGAAGTAGGAAGTAAGAAGTAGGTAGTAAGTAGGAAGAGCGATGGAACGACAGAACGATGGAACGACAGAACGATTGAACGATAAGACGAAAGGGAGAATAGGAGAAGTGGAGAAAAGGAGAAAAGGAGAAGAGAATAGAGCAAAGAAACACACATTTACACGTAACACGAAACTCGCTTTGTCCGCCGTAGTTTATACGAAGGCGGATAACTCTTAACAGTTTGATGAAAAGAAAAATGCGAATAGCTTAACTTTTAACATTTAACTTATAACCAATGGCTAAAGAATTAGAAAACAAGAATCAGCAGCGCCCGAACGATGAAATTGATCTTCTTGAACTTTTCAATAAGATGGGAAAAGGAATCAAACGGCTTTTTATAAATATCTGGGATATTTTTTTAAAAGTAACAGTATTCTTTATTAGGAAATCACCTTATCTAATCGTATTCATCATTTTAGGATTTTTAGTTGCATTGTTAAAATTCAATACATCTGACAGATTCTATTCATCAGATATGATTTTGCGATCAAATTCAGTTTCCAACGCAGATATGATTGCACATATCAATAAGCTTCATTTCTATGGAGAAGAAGATAATAAGCAGGCACTTGCACAATCATTAAATCTTGATTCAGCCGAAGTTGAAAATATAGTTGGTATTGAGGCTTTCTGGATAATTGACAGAAACAGGGATGGGATCCCGGATCTGGTAGATGATAGAAACAGATATGATCAGGATACTACAGTTACACATATGTCCTCCAGGTTTGATATCAGGGTTAAAACTTTGCAACCGCAGAGTCTTGACAAAGTGAGGGATGGTATTTTACATCATATAAACACAAATCAGTTTTTTGAAAAGATTAACAGGATCAGGCTTGTTCAACTCAGGGAAAGAATTGCCAAAACCGAGACAGAATTATCTGAGCTTGACAGTTTGCAGAACTACAAATATTTTGAAGAGAGGCAGAAAGGAAAATTCAGTGAAGGACAGATGGTCTTTCTGAGTGAACAGGAGACCAAACTATTTCATGGATCAGTATTTGAATTATATCAAAGTAAACAAAACCTTGACAGGGAACTGGATATTTACAGTGAAATTGTAACTGTATTGGATGATTTCACTCCACCGGCACAGCCGGAGAACTCTTATCTTGATATCGCGAAGTCATGGGTGATATTATTCTTTGTATTGGGATTGTTTTTTGTGATAACAATAAGCTTCAGGAAAGAATTGATTTCAGTGTATAAGAAATACTAATGTAACTCAACTTACTCAACCACTCAACTACTCAACTTCCTCCTGTTGATGACCGAAGATCAGTAAACTAAGAAAAAAAGAGAAGAACATTACACCGGCTAAACGGTTTAACATTGATTCAAAGAGAAAGCTTGTTGATAATATTATTATTAAATATGGTAATAAGTAGTGCCTTGATCTGAAAAAAAGTGGTATAAATAGTAGAAGTAACAGTAATACAAAACCAAATACCCCAATCCCCATCCAGGTCTCCAGGTATTGATTATGAACATTAAAATTCCGGTTTTTTACTATTGAATATCCTTCAATTTCAGCATTTTTTTGCAACTTATCCTTAACATCACCTGTCCCGGTACCCAGTAAAGGATTATCCTTAATAATTTCCAACGCCCTCCCCCACATCACTACACGAATTTCCGAACTACCTGTACATTCACCTTTTTGACTATCTTTTTCAATAGCAGAGATCTCATCAGCAACAACCCTGAATCTTTTTCCGTTTATTAAAATAAACAGCAATACCCCAGCTAATAACACAAAAGGTAAAAAAGATAAAATCTTTTCATTAAAAGTATATCTACGTGCCAGATCATTTATGAAAAAATAAATAATAATCATTGCCCAGATTATCAAACCGGCACGTGAGGAAACCAGGAACAGAGCAACAGATAAAAAGATAAGTAATAAAATAAATTGCCACCGTTGCAGGTTAACAATATCTCTTTTTGAAAATCCGAGATAAAAAACAATAGCAATGGATAAGCTAATAAACATGGCAAAGTATGAAGGGTGATGAAAAATGGAAAAATAATCGGCTAAGAAATAATTATTCCAATCCTGATTACCGGGATGAACCCGGAACACCATGTGACCGTCAGATAAATGGAAAGACTGAAACAGAGAATTAAGAAAGCAAATTATTACTGCAATTATTGTTCCTGCCAGCAGAGCTATAAGAATATTGTTTGTCTTTTTCTTGATAAGGTCGTTAGATGTAAATATAATAAACGGAAAAACAACAAGTGCCAGTTTAACCTGGATATCAAACCAGGCTTCTTTGCTGTTAGTTGAATTAAAAACACTTAGCAGATGTAATAAATAGAAAACCAGAAACAGAACAAAATAATAAAGGAATATTTTATTTGTAAATGTATTTTTGGTTTTTAGTATAAGTTTCCCTTCCAATAGCCATGCTAATCCTGATAACCATAGCAGATATGGCAATAAGCTAATACCAAAGGGAAATACAAATGCAATAGTCAGCAGTGATAAATAGCTAATGTTATTTAGTATAGTATATTCACTGCTAAAACCTATTGGACTTAGTAATTTATTATGCATTGTTTTTAGGCTAGTACAATTTTAAGGTTCTTTTTTAAAACACTAAGGAACAAAAGTATGAAAAAAATATAATGCTGACTAATCAATCTAAAATATGCTAAGAAAAGTTCATTTTGTCTTTTGGCTTTGTGAGGTTGTAAACGGAAAATAACAATGCACAAGTTTTAGCAATTAGCAATACACAGGTTTTAGCAATTAGCAGTGCACAGGTTTTAGCAAATAAGAGTGCACAGTTCCTCCCATTTTTCCATTAAATGTACTATAGTTCACACAGG
>DAOVLD010000169.1 GCA_030631445.1 Bacteroidota bacterium | reverse complement strand
GTAATGACCTATTTGTAAATCAGTTAACAACTGTTCTCTTTGTAGTTTTCCAAGTGAAGATATAGCTGATTTAATCTCTTTTAGTGTTTTCATGGCTCTTTTTTTTACAAATATAAGCATTTAGTGTTATATATCATAACATAGCCCATTAATAACGTTATTATTTTTATAAACTTCGAATAGCCTCCCACTACATCACCTCAACACTGCCTCACTTAATTACAGATCCCTCCTGCGCATAATCTGGAAAATGAGAAAAACGAACAGTGCGATAAATCCTATAGCCAGCAATAAGGTGACAAACAGAGACAATTGATGTGGTATTAGTCCGATCGACTCAAAATCAAAATTACTTGTTCCCGTGGAGTTTTCGATTGTTTTTTCCGATGCAATGGTTAATACTTCCGGTGGTGGGGTAAGGTGCGAAATGATCTTTACCGGAAAAAACTGCCTTACTTCGGGTGAAAAGAATCTCCTGATAATTGGTTCAATAAAAATAAAATATAGAAGAAACATTATGATCGATAGGGAATTATTTCTGAAAATAATGGCAAAAAGCATCCCAATTATCATATATCCTACCGCTTGTATAAAATAGACTGCAAGAAGGTAGGATTTACTGAAGAGATCTGCGAATTCAAAATTATGACTAAAAATAATTCCAAACACAGAACCTGAAAGGAAAACCAGTAAAAGGCTATAGAGAGCTATTAGAAATATTATTATCCCCTTCCCTATTACCAAATCTTCAACACTCAACCCATTTATTACTTGTTGACGGAAAGTACGAAATGAAAATTCGTTTCCCACCAATACTATCACCAAAATAGCCAGTAATATATTAAACCAGCTTGCAATCCAGGCAAATGTAGCCCACACATCCGGAAACCGGAAAAGATTTCTCATACTAAAACCCGGTACAGCAATATCAATTCTTGAAAAAACAATTATTATCAGCAGGAACAGGACAAAATGAAGGGTCATAATTACCTTGAAAGAAGCATAGTTCAGGGTTTTGGTTAGTTCGTTTTTCAATAATTTCTTCATCTTGTTTAATTTTGTTCGCGTACCAGTTCAAGGAATTGTGATTCAAGGGTTGGTTTATTCACCTCAAGACGGGTTAGTGTAATACCTTTTTCTATAACATATTTATTTATCTCTCCCGGCTCTGTTTCAGATAAAATGGTTGCTGTAATGCTATCTACATCTTCCTTAATACTTTTAACCAAACCCGATTTTTCCAGGATTTCTTTAAGTTTTGTATTATCCGGTGCCGACATTGTCACTACCCTGTCCATTACCAGAAGCTTGTCAACCCTGCCACTGGCAATCAGTTTCCCCATTTTTAAAATACCCACATGCGTGCAAACTTTTTCCACTTCATCAAGGATATGACTGGCAATAATAATAGTTTTCCCTTTATCCCTTTCCGACATAATGATCTTTCTTACCTCTGCTATACCTTCAGGGTCAAGTCCGTTTGCCGGCTCATCGAGCACTAAAACTTCCGGATCACCAAGCAACACTGATGCAAAAGACAAACGTTGTTTCATCCCAAGCGAAAGAGTATCAAATCTTGAATACTTTCTCCTGAGGAGATCAGTGATTCCCAGAACCCGGTTAATATCTTCTTCCTGTACATTTTTTATCCGGGCAACAATTTGCAAATTCTGGAACAGTGTCAGGTAGGGATAAAAGTTTGGAATTTCAATCAGTGATCCCATTCTTTTTCGTTCCCATTTTCCTGGTTTATTACCAAACCACCGGTAACTTCCGCTTGCAGGATGCAAAACACCGGTTATTACAGACAAGGTAGTTGTCTTCCCACTTCCATTCGGACCAAGGATACCGTAAACGGTACCTTTTTCAACTGTGAAAGACAGATCATCAACAGCTTTTATTTTTCCAAAATTCTTTGACAGATTCTGAATACTTAATATCTCATTCACGATTAATAGCTTTTACATATTCTATTTATGACGAATTAATCCGGCAAAAGTTACAAAAAAAAACAGCAGTTTATGATAAACTGCCGGTTTCACAAAAAAGAAATTTATCTGTTAGTTTCCCATTTCCGACATAAACTTAATTCTCATCAGGCGAATATCCTCCTCGGAATATTCATCCTCTCCCAATTCATTAAGAGCAGCATCAATAGATTCCGTTTCAGCCTCATCCCTGAAATATTCAAATACCTCTTCCTGGCGTTCTTCATCCAGTACTTCATTCAGGTAATAATCGAGGTCAAGTTTTGTTCCTGAATTGACAATTGCCTCAATTTCATCAAGCAGTTCGCTCATTTCCAGCCCCTTAGCATCGGCAATATCCTCAAGTAACCGTTTTCTATCTATGCTTTGAATAATATATACTTTCAGTCCGGATTTATTAATAATTGATTTAACCACCATATCCTGAGGCCTGATGATATCATTTTCATCAACATATTTTTTTATCAGATCAACGAATTCTTTACCGTAACGTGTAGCTTTACCTACACCCACACCTGAAATATTTTGCATCTCTTCAAGTGTTATGGGATAATGGATAGCCATATCTTCAAGGGAGGGATCCTGAAAGATTACAAAGGGTGGAAGGTTTTTTTTCCTGGATATTTTTTTCCGAAGATTTTTAACAATATGGAACAACTCTTCATCAACTGCCCCTGTCCTTCCACCTGAACCTGTTATTTCATCTTCTTCAAGGCTGTTATAATCATGATCCTCACTCAACATTATAGAGTAAGGATTTGTTATGAATTCCTTCCCCTTGCCGGTCATTTTCAATAACCCGTAATTTTCAATATCCTTTTCAAGAAGTTTATTTATGAGCGCCTGTCGTCCAACAGTATTCCAGAATTTCTCATCCCTTCCTTCACCCGTATTAAACATATCAAGATTATGATGCTTATATGATTTTATCATGGAAGTTTTATTTCCTGCGATAATATCTGCTATATGATCGACTTTGAATTTCTCATTTACTGCAACAACCGTTTTCAGTACTTTCAGGACATATTCTGAACCTTCAAATTCCTTTTTCGGATAGAGGCAATTATCACAAGTTCCACAATTTTCTTCATTGTACGATTCGCCAAAATAGTGCAATAATGTTTTCCTTCTGCAAACAGAAGATTCGGCATATGACACTGTTTCAAGAATAAGCTGCTTACCAATTTCCTGTTCAGCAACTGGTTTCCCCTGCATAAACTTTTCCAGTTTCTGGATATCTTTATAACTGTAAAACACCAAACATTGGCCTTCGCCACCATCTCTGCCAGCCCTGCCGGTTTCCTGATAATATCCTTCCAGGCTTTTGGGAATATCATGATGAATAACGAACCGGACATCAGGTTTGTCAATACCCATACCGAATGCAATTGTTGCCACAATTATATCAATATCTTCCATTAAGAATTTATCCTGCGTTTTACTACGTGTAACTGAATCCATTCCTGCATGATATGGCAGGGCTTTTATTCCGTTAACCTGAAGTGTTTCAGACAATTGTTCAACCTTTTTTCTACTCAGGCAATAAATAATACCGGATTTTCCGGAATTATTCTTAATAAACTTAATAATTTCCTTTGTTGGATTAATTTTAGATCTTACCTCGTAATAGAGATTTGGCCGGTTAAATGAAGATTTATATACTTTGGCATCAAGGATATTCAGGTTTTTCTGAATATCGTGCTGTACTTTTGGTGTAGCTGTAGCAGTAAGAGCAATTATCGGGGCAATTCCGATTTCTTCCACTATTGGTCTTATACGCCTGTATTCCGGGCGAAAATCATGTCCCCACTCCGATATACAATGAGCTTCATCAATAGCATAAAAGGAAATATCTACCTGTTTAAGAAAATCAATATTCTCCTGTTTGGTCAATGATTCAGGGGCAACATACAACAATCTCGTCTTTTTATTCAGCACATCATTTTTAACCTGCTGAATAGCCATTCTAGTCAGAGAAGAATTCATGAAATGTGCTATACCATCCTCGGCACTGTAACTTCTCATAGAATCAACCTGATTTTTCATCAGGGCTATCAACGGTGAAATAACGATTGCAGTACCTGAAATAATCATAGACGGTAACTGGTAACATAGCGATTTTCCACCTCCGGTCGGCATCAAAACAAAAGTATCGTTACCGGCAAGAACATTCCTGATAATAACTTCCTGATTCCCTTTAAATTTACTGAATCCAAAGAATTTCTTCAAATAATCAATCAAAGAAATGTCGACTCCAAAACTCATCATTTTCTCTTTTCAAACATTCATATACCATCTTTGTATATTCAATATAATTAATTTTTAATTATATATCTCCTGAATTCAGGTCGTAAAAATTAAATTTATCAATATCTCCAAAAAATAGATACATTTGTAAATTAAATGTACAATTTTTTTTTTTAACTCTAAATTTATTTTGACCAAGTTTTCTATCTTTTTTTTTCAAACACAATTTTTCATTAAATTTCAACAAACCTGGGCACTAAAACCAGGTTTTCAAGTTATTATACAAAAAAAAATATAGTAAATGGACAGAACAGGTTCATAAAACCGGTTAGTAATTAACAATATGTCGAAAAAAAGGAAAAATGAAATGTCGTTCCTTGACCATCTTGAAGAACTGAGATGGCATCTTTTACGGGCATTTTTGTCAATTCTTATTATTGCTATTGCAGCATTTATTTTTCATGACATTATTTTCGACAAG
>DAOVLD010000139.1 GCA_030631445.1 Bacteroidota bacterium | reverse complement strand
GACATGAGTTTTTGTCTTTCTTTTTCAAAAGGAGTGTGAAGACTCAACGCCAGGTGGCATTCACTTTTATCAAGAAACTCTTTCAGGGCAGGAAGTATCCCGACAGTGGACAAAGTAATACGACGGGGGCTCATAGCGAAACCCCAATCCGATGTTAACAGGTCAAGGGCTTTCATTACTTCTTGCAGGTTATCAAGTGGTTCTCCCATACCCATTAAAACAATGTTGCTGATAAGGTCTCTTTCCGGAAGGCTTTTAATCTGGTTTATTATTTGTCCTGACGTAAGATTTCCCTGGAATCCCTGCTTACCTGTCATACAGAATTCACATCCATATTTACAACCTGCCTGGGTAGAAATGCAAATCGTATTCCTCTTTTCTTCAGGGATATAAGCCGTTTCGATAAATTTATTTTCACCTGCAGGAAACAGGTATTTCTTTGTTCCATCTGCCGAGGTCTGTACATTAACCGGATTTTCTAAGCCAATTTGATAATTTTCTTTAAGTGCACTTCGGTTTTTTATCGACAGGTTAGTCATTTCATCTATATCACGAATGTCTTTGCAATACAACCAGTGAGCTATTTGTTTTCCGGTGTATTCCTTCATGCCGGCTTTTACAGCTATTTCTTTAAGTTCATCGATATTCTTACCAAACAGAGACTCCTTTTCCATAATAATATTTCGCATTAGTAAATAAATAGAGCCTGTCTATAAAGTCTGAAAGTTTAAATAAATAGTAAAAATTACAAAAAACAAGCACCAAATATCAAATAAATTACAAAAAACAAGCACCCCCGTACGGTCATACTTCCCTACGGGGCAGGCAAAATACAAATAAATCTCAAATTCTAATGACTCAAAAATCAAACAAATTCTTGTATATGTGCTGTTTGGATTTTGTTTTTTCGAACATTGAATATTATTTGTTATTTGTTTTTTGAGATTTGTTATTTACTCATTGGTTCTTTAATTCAAAATTTGGTTGACTTTATGGACAGACACTAAATAGTTACATAAGAAAAAAGTATTCTGCGAAGTTAATATTTTCAGAGTGATCCTCCGGTTGTTTTATGTAGGTTTCTATTTAGTGTCTGTCCATATAGTCGGTAAGTTTTAGTTAATTTGAATATCGAACAAGGAACGCTGATTTTAGATTTCAGATTTTCAAACACTTCGCAAATCGTTAATCGATGTTCCTTGTTCTTAAATCAATTTTTACTTACTTTATATACGGACTCTATTTAGATGATACCGGATCGTCCCATATGTTTCGGATAAAGATCAGGTACGGGATCGCTCTGAAAAATCTCTTTAGTATCAATATTCATCATGGATAGTTTGCCATGCCAACCTGCACCTGTGTCCATAAGCCATACTTCACATGCATGAACAGGCATATCAGATTCGTAAATAGTAGTCGGAGTATGGCCTACATAAACCTCAGTAAAACGGGTAATTTGACTTTCATCATTAAGCATTTTTCTTTTTAAAGCTAGATTAACCAGTTCCCGGTTCCATAGAAAAACAGTTCTGTCCTGCTCACAGAGTTCTACGAAGGGTTTTATTCCACCATGTACAAAAAGTTTATTTTCATGTATGTAATATTCTTTTGCCTGGTTTAATAAACTTATATGGTCTTCGGGAATATTCCGTGAGTATGATTCAATAGTAGCTACACCTCCCTGTGCAAGCCATATTTCCGGTACCTGCCCGGTTTTCGCCCAGGTAAGTGCCCAGTCATCGTGATTCCCGATAATATATACCAGATTCTTTACCTTTAATAATTCATCTGTTGCTTCGTAAACTTCAGGCCATCCGTCACAAACATCGCCCAGGAAAATAAGCTGATCTGTTTCATGATCAAATTCCGCTTTCTGAAAACATTGTTTCAGGGCTTTATACGCTCCGTGGATATCTCCTAATACAAAAGTTCTCATATAATATGAAAGTTTATTTGTAAACTCTTATCCCACATCAGCAAGCTCAAAAATAAGTTTCTGCATTCTTTCAAAATGAGATCCTTTCCAATAAACCTTGCCACAAGATGAGCATTTAAAAAATTCATCAAAGTAAATTTTTGTTCGGGGCTTCAATTGATGAATCACAGATTGTTTACTGGTCTTTTTAACTAAACCGTTACAAACTGTACATCTGCGGAATGGTTTGAACTTTGAAAACAGGTCAAAACGCCTGGCAGTTTCAGTAAATTGTTCCACGGGCTTTTGTGATCTGATCCAGTAACCATGGGTAACAACCTTATGTTTCAAAAGTCCTATATCACGTGTTAGTATGATCCTCTTTTCGCGTATAGCTATTTCAACGATTTCGTTATCATCAAGCCGGTTTTCATATAAAGTATCAAATCCGGTCATACGTAAATATTTTGCAAGCTTACCCAGGTGAACATCAAGTATGAATGACGGAATACGTAATGGTTTATTCCTGAGTCGTGTGACCCGTGATATATCCAAACTTTCAAAAACCGGATATACCGAAATATTGTCATCCGGCAGGATATGATAATCGAATGATACCGATTGCCCGTTTACCAGGATAAGATCAATTTCAGTATGGGGAATACCCAGCGACTCAATTGCATCTTTGACTGATTGTTTCTGTTCACATTCAATCTGAAACCTGACCTTTTTTCTATTCTTTGGCAAAAAATCGTTTAGTTCTTCATAAAATCTGAACCACACTTTTTTTTCAGACATATGGTAGTTTATCTTGGTAATGATTAAATGATTAAATGCTTAAATGCTTAAATGATTGAATTATTGAATGCTTAGATGACTAAAGTTTAAAATATACTTGCATTTTTGCCAATTGCCAACTGCCGACTTATTTGTAGCCTTGTTGTATTTATTAGTTAACCAAAATTACATGCTTTTTACATTTTTTTAGGTTTTTCTATGGTAAGTTATTAGCAAAAACCACTTATTTTTAATAGCTTATGTTATTGGCGAATATTCCTACTCAACAGGATTCCCTTTCAAACCAATATCTTCTGCAACTTCACGCATTCCCATAATTGTATCAGTTATTAATTCTGATAGTTCGATATTTAACATTTCAGCCCCTTTTTCAATTACCGACCGGTTTACTCCTGCTGCAAACCGTTTATCTTTCCATTTCTTTTTTACCGATTTTGCCTTCATGTCAAGAACGCTGCGTGATGGCCTTACAAGAGCAGATGTTACAACTAATCCTGTAAGCTCATCAATGGCATATAAGGTTTTTTCCATCAGGCTTTTAGGCTCAACATCGGTTACAATTTGCCAGCCATGGCTTAAAACTGCGCGTATCAATTCCTCAGGCCACCTGTTTTCTTTAAGTATCTCTTCAGTTTTTTGGCAATGCTGATCAGGGAACTTTTCATAGTCAAGGTCATGAACCAATCCTAATATGCCCCATTTTTCTTCATCTTCCCCATACTTTCTTGCCATATATCGCATTACACCTTCTACAGCCAGTGCATGTTTTGTAAGACTCTCAGATTCATTATACTTTTTGAAAAGCATCCATGCTTCATCTCTTGCAGGTATTTTTTCTTCCATAATAAAATAGTTACAGGGTTTATTGTTTTAGAATCCGGTAAACCACTACATTTTCATCAACATGGATAGTAAAAAGGTAAGGACCCGGGATCAAAGTATTTATTGGTATGTCTAAGGTTTGAAATCCCTTTTGAACATAACAGGTTTTTTCCATTAATACCTGTCCGGTAAGATTCATTATTCGAACTATAAATTCTCCTTCATCAGTTGTTTTAACTGAAAGATTGAGGAAATCTCTCGCCGGATTTGGAAATAAATTAATCTCTGTAAGCCAATCAAATGGGACATGCTTAAGATTTGTATGGTGGTCAATTGTAATAAAGACAGAGTCGTTAGTGTAGATAGTATCTTCGTCTAATTGCGTGTAGCTCGAGAAAGTATATGATTGAAAATCAGACAGATCGGCTGTTGAAGAAAATGTAAAAAGAATACTATCACCTGCATAAATATGTGCATCTACAAAATCGCTGGTCAGGATAGAATCATTTATTGAATAAAACACCGGGAATTCTGATACGGTAATTGTTCCCAAATTACCAATCCATATACTAACCGGTTCCTCATTCGAGTAATATGTTTTCTGCACCGGTGATGCGAAAGATAATACACCAACATCAATGGTTGGTATATTTTCAACTATTACTGTTAAGGTATCATTTCCACGGAAATCATCCTCGGCAAGATTCGTAAAGATTTCAAATGTATATTCTTTGAACAGTGAAAGATCGGCTGGAATTGAAAATGTATGTTGTAATGAACCGTAAGGATCTAAAACAGAGCGTACTGTATCAATACCTATATTTACACCATCAACCTTATATCCTACATACAAAGAGTCAACAGCTTCCGGACCAAAGTTCTTTATTTCTACAATAACATCTTCACTATTGGTAAGATTCAGACCTGATACCGGGGTTATTAATTTGCTTGGACCGATATTGAATTTTGTAAATGTATAATCGGGGAAAACAATAAAGTCGATCCATGCTTTGTCTTCAAAGGGGCTTAGCGATCCGTCTTTCTGATAGATCCACTGAAGTGTATGGTCGCCGGTGGAAATAGGATATTTCTGCAGTGTCCAGTCACTTACACCTGACCATTTTTCAATAAGAACAAAATCAATATAAAATTCCAGAAAATCGTAATTATTTTCAGATGAGATCTTCCGGTAAAACGAGATAGTATCATTAATAAATATTTCAAGTGACAAGGACAGTTCCGATTTCTGGTTATGACTGATGGAACCTGATTGTGCTGTGAAATTTCCTTCATAAGGATCAGAAGAAACGATTGTCCAGGGATACAAACTGTCGTTTTTCCAGTTATACTGATAGAAGTCACCACTTTCGAAACTTTCATATATTAGTCCTATATGAAGATTAAATGAGTCTATGGCTGAATAGTTCCCTGAACCGGAGCTAATATTAAATGTTGCAATTGTACCCTGGGGAGCTGAAGGATCGATCTCTACGGAGAATAAAGCATATTTCGTTTCCGATTCCTTAAGTTCGGTAATATTAAATGTTTCATTTTGAATAGTAACATAACTGTTTGACGTTATAAGTGAACTAACGAGGTTATAAGCGCTGCTATGTCCTTCATTAGATATCTCAACCTGGATATCAGCTTTTTCTCCGGGGTCAAGCTTATAATTCCCATTTCCTTCTGCCATATCCAATACTTTTATCTTACCAATTTCTAAAACCGGAGCATTTAACTCAATCCTGAAATATGAATCCCATTTATTTCCGGCTAAATCAGTAATTTCCAGGTGCATGGTCGTCATATGATGATCCGGAATACTATCCTTTATTTTTATCTGAAAGGCATATTGAATAGTTGAATAGGTGTATGCATTCACTGTTCCGAATGCTTCGAGACTATCCTGAACCTGGATGAATGAATCGGCTGCAGATAATTTTACCATTACATTACCGGCATTTTCATTACCGGCATTTTCTACAGTAAGGGCAATTCCTATAGTTTCACCATAATCAGCAATGTGATCGTAATTTCCGGCAG
>DAOVLD010000220.1 GCA_030631445.1 Bacteroidota bacterium | reverse complement strand
TCAGGTAATACTGCAATACTATCTCCTTACATTATTTCCAGGCTATTGATTTTCTCCAGATCTTCAGGTGTGTCGATAGAGATGCTTTCATGCTGGGTTTCTTCAACATATATCGTATAACCGTTTTCGAGCCAGCGGTTTTGTTCAAGTGATTCTGCTTTTTCAAGAGAAGAGGGAGGCAATTGTATAATTTCCATCAGTACCTCTTTACGGAAAGCGTATATCCCTATATGTTTATAGAAAGTATATTCACCGGCCCATTTTGTTTTATCGATGTTGCTTACATAAGGAATAGGAGACCGGCTGAAATAAAGTGCCATGCCGTTTTTATCAATGACTACTTTAGGCAGGTTGGGATCGAAGATTTCTTCTTCACTGGAAATCTTCTTAATAAGTGTGGAAATCCGAATTTCAGGGTTATTAAAACTTCTGGATAAATGGGAAAGCATCATTGGGTCGAGGAATGGTTCATCACCCTGAATATTAATTACCACATCAACAGGTTCATTGTGTGATTTCTGGTAAAGTGTTATAGCTTCAGCGCACCGGTCAGTGCCACTTTCATGATCATGGGAAGTCATAATTACATGCCCCCCAAAACCTTCAACTTCTTTCCTTATCCTTTTGTCATCTGTTGCAACAACAACATTGTTAAGGGATAAGGTACATCTTTCATAAACTCTTCTGATCATTGTTTTCCCGCCGATTTTTATCAGTGGCTTGCCAGGAAATCTGGCTGACTCATATCTGGCAGGAATAATTCCTATTGTATTCATTTTTCTTTCAGTTTATTGACAAAGCTAATTTACAGAAAAATCGGGGATTAATGTTAAATTGTTAAAAAATCTCTAATTTTGTGTAAAAATTGATATTTATTTGTCAACTATATGAATGATATTCAGAAAATAAAACAGAGATTTGAAATTATTGGAAATTATATTGGTCTGAACAGGGCAATTGATATTGCCATGCAGGTAGCGTCAACTGATTTGTCGGTATTGATTGCCGGCGAAAGTGGTACCGGAAAAGAAGTTTTCCCACAGATTATACATCAGTTCAGTTCAAGAAAACATGGACAATATATAGCTGTAAATTGTGGTGCTATTCCGGAAGGAACTATCGATTCCGAGTTATTCGGGCATGAAAAAGGAGCATTTACCGGGGCAACAGATAGCCGGAAAGGTTACTTTGAAGTAGCTGACGGAGGGACTATTTTTCTGGATGAAGTGTCTGAATTACCACAGTCCACACAAGTAAGATTGTTAAGAGTGCTCGAAAGCGGCGAGTTCATCAAGGTTGGTTCATCGAAGATGCAAAAAACTGATGTTAGAGTTATTGCAGCTACTAATATTGATATTATTCAAGCTATCCGGGAGGGGAAATTCAGGGAAGACCTCTTTTATCGTCTTAATACCGTACCGATAAATATACCTCCCTTAAGAGGCAGGGGTGATGATATTCATTTGCTCTTCAGGAAATTTGCTACTGATTTTGCTGAAAAATACCACATGCCGGCTATCGGGTTGACAAATGAAGCGATGGATGTTCTTCTTAAATATTCCTGGCAGGGAAATATAAGACAGTTAAAAAATATAACGGAACAGATATCTGTTATTGAGCAAGAAAGAGTAATTGATGAGGATACTTTAAAAAGTTATCTGCCAGGTTATCATGGAGTAAAACTTCCTGCAATAATAAAGAGGGAGGAACAAAAAGCATTCTCTTCTGAACGGGAGATACTTTATAAGATATTATTCGATATGAAGAATGATATGAATGATTTGAAAAAACTGGTTGTCGGGATAATGGAGAAGGAAGGTAGTAATATTGAAATCGGGGAGGAGAATGCAGATCTGGTGAAAAAATTGTATCATAGTGTTGAATCACCAGGCAGAGAAGTAATTAATCAACCCACGGAGGTTAAGAAAAGAGAAAAAGCAGATATTCAGGATACCGAAGAAGTGATCGAAGAATCACTCTCGCTTGTTGATAAAGAAATTGAATTGATCAGGAAAGCCCTGGATAAATATCATGGGAAAAGGAAACGAGCAGCAAAAGAACTGGGAATTTCCGAAAGAACACTGTACAGGAAAATTAAAGAGTATGATATTGAGAATTAATACAGAAAATAAAAAACAATGAGATATTTAGTATTTAGCATACTGTTTTTCCTGGTCTTCTTACTAAATGGGTGTAAGATAAATTATTCATTTTCAGGAGCGAATATTTCACCTGAAATAAAAACAGTATCTGTTCAGTTTTTTCCAAACAGAGTAACACCGGAAAATGGCTTTGTTAATCCAAATTTTAGTCAGACTTTTACTGATGCTCTGAAAGATAAGATTAAAGCACAAACCGGTCTTGTTTTTGCAACAGATTTGGGAGATGTGAATTTTGAAGGGGAAGTAACGAGATATGAGGCTGAACCCCTTGCTGTTACAGGGCGCGAGGTTGCCGAATTAAACAGGTTTACTATTACAGTCCGGGTAAAGTACACCAATGCTGTTAATCCTGATGAAAATTTTGATACCAGGTTTTCACGATACGAAGATTATGAAAGCTCCCAAGATCTGCAATCAGTTGAACAAAATCTTTCAGAAAAAATACTCGAACAATTAACAGAAGATATTTTTAATCAAGCCTTTGTTAACTGGTAGGATAATGTGCCGGAATTATGGTCAATAGTTGGCAGTCCGCAGTTGGCAGTTGGCAAAAGGCAGTTGGCAATCGGCTTAGAAATGCAAAATATAATTATTACCTTTATCTTTTGTCTTTATGAATTACGGTAACATCTGAATTTGTTAAGTATTAAGTAAATTAATCTATGAACAGGGATGAATTCCTGAAATATTTAGAGTACCCCGGACAACTTGACAAGAGAAGCATTCTGGAAATACATGAACTTCTTAATGAATTTCCCTATTTCCAGACCGCTCACTTGATGCTATTGAAAAATTTGTATGTTCTTGGTAATATTAAATTCGACAGTCAGTTAAAAAAGTCAGCAGCTTATATAGGAAATAGAAGTGTTCTTTACTATCTTCTCCAAAAACCTGGAATTACCGCCGGGGAAAAGCCCGGGGAAAGTAAACCTGACAAAAAAACTGAAGAACCGGTAACAGAAAAACAAAAAGATAAAATCCCTGAGAAAAAAGAACCTGAAGTTTCAATATCGGAGAAAGCACCTGAAAAAAAGAAGCCGGAACAGGCTGCTATACAAGGAAAAGAAGCCCTTGCTGATGTTATATTAAAAAGGATTGAAGAGATTAAGAAGAGGCAGGAGGATTCAAAATCAGGAAAACTTCCTGTTTCAAAAGAAGTTGCTCCGGAGAAAAAAGCAAGTGCAGGAGAAAAATCTGTTGCAGATAAAATCCTGAACGAATTCGCAGAAAAAAAAAAACCGGAAAAAAAGGCGGAAAGTCAGATAAAAGACTCAAAAGCAAATCAGATCCTGGAAATAGGAAATGAGGATGAGATTTTTGAAAATATTTCCGGCGAGAAGGAACAATTAGATGCGGATGAACTGAAAATAGTGGCTGGCGAATATGAATTACTTGAAATAGAAGAGGAAAATATAAAGGAAAATTTACAGGATACCACCCCTGAAGAGAAAGTGAAAAACGATGAACTTATCAGTAAGTTCATTATGAATAGCCCCCATATTTTGCCTCATAAGACAGATGCCTCTGATGAGGAACAAAAGGATATTTCAGAATCCAGTGGAAGAGAGAATGAAGGGTTTATTACAGAAACTCTTGCAAAAATATATATTAACCAGGGCTATTATTCGAAAGCTGTTTTTGCTTATGAGAAATTAAGTT
>DAOVLD010000291.1 GCA_030631445.1 Bacteroidota bacterium | reverse complement strand
ATTTTTGCCTCAGCCGGACCAAAAATGTAGATATTCCCTGCGTCATTTGTTTTCTTCAGGATACTTTTGAAATAATTTTGTAATTGCTGTTTTTTTCGTTTTGTTTTCTTCTTCTGAGGGTTAACCAACTGTCCGCCTATCCGGGAGAATGATTTTTTTTCTCCTTCATATCTTACCCTCGATTCAACATTTGATTCAATTCTCTCAAGTTTCTCCCTGCCATCAATCAGGGAAATGATGTAAGCTTTTTCTGAATCAAGCCATATTCCAACATTTTTTTCCATACCCTAATAATTTTAAATTAAAAATGTAAGCAAAAACAATATAATACTGATTTACAATTACTTATTAAATAGCGATATATATAAATTTACAAAAATTTTATATCAAAATCAATTTTTATCTAAAGAAAAATAAAAAAAAATATTATTGCTCTGAATAACAACGCTTTTTGTTATATTAACATTTTTTAGAAATTCACTCAACCATGATCAGGAGATCCAGATCACAAAGTTGTCCCCCTATTCTCAAGGCATTTTATTTCATGTTATTGCTGTTACTGATAGTATCCACTTTAAGTTCAACCTGTCAGCAAACGGGAATTATCCATGGAAATGTTTATGATAGAATTACAGGAGAAACCCTTACCGGAGCAACAATACTTGCCGGAGAAAACACAGGCACTTCCACTGATGTAAACGGATATTATCAACTTGATCTTTCATCCGGAAAAGTCATTGTAAAATATAATTTTATAGGATACCGGGAATTCAGTCATGAAATAGTGATTACAGATAATGATACAATACTTTTAGATGTCTTCCTTGAACCATCACGCGAGCTTCTTGATGAAATTGTAATCAGTGCATCCCGGTTTGAACAGAAGCTTTCTGACATAACAGTATCAATGGAGGTATTGAAACCCAGATTAATACGTGAATCAAATCCTATCTCTTTAGATGTTATTCTCAACCAGATACCGGGGATTGATGTTATGGATGGACAGGCAAGTATCCGGGGTGGAAGTGGTTACAGTTATGGTGCGGGAAGCAGGATACTTGTCCTGGTCGATGATCTGCCGATCCTTTCAGCAGATGCTATGGATGTTAAATGGAGCTTTCTGCCAATTGAAAATGTATCCATGGTTGAAGTATTGAAGGGGGCTTCTTCTGTTTTGTATGGCTCATCTGCACTGAACGGTGTTATTCATTTCCGCACAAAATATCCGGGTATCAATCCTCAAACCCGTATAAATATTTATACCGGTTTATATACAAAACCTGCAAGGGAAGAGATGGTATGGTGGGAACATAATCCAATTTATATGGGTGTTGATATCTCGCATGCCCAAAAAACTAAAAAGCTTGATGTGGTTGCAAGCATAAATTATTTTGCCAACCAGGGATACCGTGAAAATGAATTTGAACAACGAACACGAATGACGCTTAATCTGACAAGAAAAAGTTCAAAAATACCGGGACTTATCATGGGACTCAACTCTAATCTGATGTACACAGATAAAAGTGATTTTCTTCTCTGGGTGAATAGTGATTCCGGTGCGTATGTTCAAAATCCGGAAGTAGTTTCTACACTGTTCGGAACCCGATTCAGCTTAGATCCGTATATTTCCTTCACAACCGGTTCCGGTGATCATCACTCATTAAAAACAAGGTATCTTTTCTTTAGGAACGATTTTTTGGAAGCAGACGATAAAAACAATGCCTCAAAGTTATTCTATGTTGAATATAAATATCACAGAAAAATAGGAGAAAATTCTGATCTGGTTTCCGGTATAACCGGTTCATACAGCTTAATAAATGGTCAATTATATGGAGATCATTATAGTAATAATGCAGCAATTTTTTCACAACTTAATAGCAAAATCGGGGATAAATTTACGTGGACTGCCGGATTACGGTGGGAAATATACCGTTTGGATGATGAATCAGCTTCATCACCGGTAGTGTTCAGAGCCGGTATGAATTACCGGGCAGTCAAAGCTACTTTTCTTCGCTTCTCTTTAGGCCAGGGTTACCGGTATCCCTCTGTAGCTGAGAAATTTACAGGCACACAGGTCGGAGCCCTTAATATATTCCCAAACCCATACCTGAATCCCGAAACCGGATGGAATGCCGAAATTGGTGTAAAACAGGGATTTACAATTTCAGATCTTAAAGGATTTCTGGACCTGTCTCTATTCCGGACCGGGTATAAAGATATGATTGAATTTACTTTCGGTGTCTATCCTCCTGATACCGTTGATGTCCCCACCTTTGAGCACGTAGGCTTCAAGGCGCTTAATACGGGAAAAGCAAAAATTACCGGTTTTGAAATCAGTCTTTCTGCCGAAGGACAATCAGGATCTCTGAAAACTCACGGACAGATTGGATATACATACCTGAATCCTATCGACTTAACAATATCTCCTGACAATCCTGATACACTCAACCTGCTTAAATACAGGTTCAAGCATTCCTTTAAAACGAACCTCGAATTTAGCAGGAAAAAGATCAGGTTAGGAACAACAATGAT
>DAOVLD010000138.1 GCA_030631445.1 Bacteroidota bacterium | reverse complement strand
GGATGGTACAGTTGAAGGTGGTTTTACAACAAAAGGTCATACCGGTGTTATGGTACCTGTATTTGCATACGGACCGGGTGCGAAAGAATTTACGGGAATATATGAGAATACAGCCCTGTTTGATAAATTCCTGCAGGCATACGGTTTTTCTAAATGATGGCGAAAGCATCAGGACTGGAAACGGGGAAACAACTCCCTCTTGTTGAAGAATTCTATACTATCCAGGGTGAAGGATTCCACACTGGAAAACCTGCATATTTTATCCGGATTGGAGGATGTGATGTTGGCTGTAACTGGTGTGATACTAAATTCTCGTGGGATCCCGATTTGCATCCGCTTGTGGATACAGATATCATAGTCAGGAATGCAAATCAATCAGAATGTAGTGCAGTAGTTATTACCGGTGGAGAACCTTCTCTCTATAACCTGGATTATCTGTGTATAGAGTTAAAAAAGCATGAAATAAAAACCTTTGTAGAAACATCCGGTGCTCACCCGCTTACCGGTATATGGGACTGGATTTGCCTTTCTCCAAAGGAAAATACTCCTCCATTGAATGATATTTTTTCGAAAGCTGATGAATTGAAAGTGATAATTCAGAAACCGGAAGACTTTGAATGGGCTGAAATAAATGCTGCTAAAGTGAATGCCGGCTGCAAGTTGTTTTTACAACCTGAGTGGAGCAGGTACAGGCAGATCATACCTGAGATTGTTGAATACGTAAAGAATAATACAAAATGGAGTATATCCCTGCAGGCGCATAAATTTATGCATATTCCCTAAGTTAAAATGTGAAAGTTTATTTGTTTATTTGTTGATGAGTTTATTTATAAAGCTCAAAAACACTGTAACGATTTTTTAATTTTTAAACCCTCATAAACTTATAAACTTCTCAACTCATAAACTTCTTAACTTATCGATATTCAATTTTTTTATTAGCTTTATTATCACAAAATCGAATAGTATGTCCCGTTATTTTCTATTCATATGGTTTATAATAATCCCGACTCTTGCTTTGCAGGGGCAGGACGAACCACATACTACATCGGGTAAAGCACTTAAACACTATAATCTGGGAAAGCAGTACTATGACTTTCTGGATTACGTAAAAGCTGTAGTTGAACTTAAAGAGGCTGTAAAGATTGATGATGGTTTTATTGAGGCTCACCTTATGCTTGCTGAGGTTTGTGTAGATTTAAGAGATTATCCTGTTGCAATAAATTCGTTTAAACGAGCTGTTGCTATTGATCCTGAATTCTTTCCAAACGCACTTTATAATCTTGCCCATATTGAACATTTATCCGGAATATATAATGATGCAAAAGATCATTATCAGGCTTTTCTTGATCAGAGTCAGGGAAGTGAAAAGAGAGTAAGACTAGCCGTGAAAGGGGTTGCGAATTGTGAGTTTGCTCTTCAGGCACTCCTGAATCCGGTTCCGTATAATCCTGTAAACCTGGGTAAGAATGTTAATTCAGAATACGATGAATACTGGCCTTCGCTTACTGCCGATGAGAAGACCCTCATTTTTACGGTACTCGTGAAAGGGAAAAAGAGACCTGACCTGCTGGGAATCTCCATACATGAGGATTTCTACGTAAGTAAATATGAAGATGGCTTGTGGGCGAAGAGGGAGAATTTAGGTCCTCCATTGAATACTTCGCAGAACGAAGGAGCCCAGTCATTATCGGTTGATGGGAAGTATATGTTTTTTACTGCCTGTAACAGAAAAGACGGATACGGAAGCTGTGATATCTATTTTTCTGCCGAGTTTCAAAACAAGTGGTCTGTTGCTTCAAATATCGGCGCTCCGGTAAATTCGAGTAGCTGGGAAGCGCAACCCTGTCTTTCGGCTGACGGAAATACACTCTATTTTACAAGTAACCGCCTGGGCGGGAAAGGAAAAATGGATATCTGGAAAAGCTCATGGAATGATAAAGGCTACTGGAATAAGCCGGTGAATCTTGGTGATACTATTAATACGTCAGACGATGAAATGTCACCTTATATTCATCCTGATAACCAAACCCTTTTTTTCTCATCAGATGGTCATCCTGGTATGGGTGGATTCGACCTGTTCCGGGTGCAAAAACATGATGACGGAACCTGGGATCAGCCTGAGAATCTTGGATACCCTATTAATACCCACGGTGATGAAATCGGATTGATTGTAAATGCGAAAGGAGATAAAGCATATTTTTCTTCCGACCGGCTTAGTGAATCAGGAAAAGATATATATGAGTTTGAACTCTATATTGAAGCAAGACCTCAACCTGTTTCCTATATGACTGGAAAGGTGTTTGACATAGAAACAGGTAAACCACTGACAGCAAAATTTGAGTTGATCGACATTAAATCTACTAATGTAGTTATGGAAGCTTTCTCAGGAAAAGATGGAAGTTTTCTTGTTTGTATTCCTACTAATAAGGACTATGCTTTGAATGTTTCTAAAGAAGGTTTTTTGTTTTTTTCCGAGCATTTTTCATTATCGGGCATACACGAGGCTGTTAATCCATATCATCGAGATGTTCCATTAAGCCCTATTATTACCGGGCAAAAATCTGTATTAAGGAATGTATTCTTTGAGTATAATTCCTTTCGTCTTAGAGATAAGTCGCGTGTTGAATTGAATAAGCTGGTTGAATTTCTTAGTCTGAATTCCGGAGTGATAATGGAAATTGGCGGGCATACTGATAATATTGGGGATGAAGCTTATAATAAAACACTTTCAGAGAACCGGGCAAAAGCAGTTTGTAAATACCTGATCGAACATCAGATAGACAAAAACAGACTTTCATTTAAAGGATACGGAATGTTCCAGCCAATTGATGATAATTCTACCCCGGAAGGTCGTGCCCGGAACCGGCGAACAGAAATGAAAGTGATAGGAGAGGATTAAGAATTGAGAGGCATGAATTTTAATTACGTTATTAATACCGTTATTAATAACGTAATTAAATGTGTTTTTATTTAATTTTATAAATAAGTTTTATCATGGCTGAATGCAAGAAGGAACAAAATATGAGTTTTTGCAATTGCACATATCCCTGCGGAAAAAAAGGTACATGCTGTGATTGTATACATTACCACAGAAGAATAGGTGAACTGCCTGCATGTTACTTTCCTGATGATATTGAAAAGGGCTACGATAGAACAATTGAGAATTTTGTATCCTTGTTCAATGATAGAGGGGCATGGTGGAATTGACAATAAGTTTAATAACTACAGGTGCTGCAGTTTAGTCTGCTAAACTGGTTACGGATTGATTCTTTATCACAATTGGAATAGAATCTTTCAAAAAGGAATTTACTTTACTCCAGAACTCCGGATGATTATTGCAATTGCTGTGCCCTTTGCCAGGAACAACCCATAATTTTGTTGTTTCTGGATTAGCTGCATTTTTTAGTTTTTCTCCATGTTCAACCGGGACAATTTTATCATCACTGCAATGTATCAGAAATATATTTGCTTTTGTGTTTTTAATAATATTTACCGGAGCAATCTGTTCAAACTTTGTACCCATCTTAAATTGGAAATATTTCATAAGTAGCCACATAAAAGGAAAAAATGGTATATGTTTTTTATGAAACTTCTGTCTCATAATATCAACCGGGTTTGCGAAAGCCCCGATTGTTATTACACTTTTTATCCTGTTATCAAAAGCGGTAGCATGTATCGCTGCTGAACCGCCGACAGACAGCCCCATAACTCCAATCTCACCGGGTTTTGCAGTGTCTTGTTTTAAAATAAATTCAATTGCTGCCCGTATATCTTCCGAGAATTGTAACATGTTCGGATGTTTGTCAGAGTCACTATTACCATGACTTCGTAAATCAAACGCCAGTAAATTGTAACCGAAAGGGTAAAGCTTTTTGATATATGGTAACATGTAACCTGCATTACGACCCCAGCCATGAACCAGGATCAGGGTCGGTGCCGGATGTGATGATTCGTTTTGAGATGGCATCCACCAACCATATAAGTGACAGTTGTTTTTTGAAGGAAATTTCATTTCTATATATGGAATTCCGGATTTTTCCGGTGTTAGATGATGTAAAGTTCTGGGAACACGAAATGAACGAAGTATTAAAAATGTAAGAAAAATAGCAACAATGATAAGTATACCAATAATCCATAAAAATATCATGTTAATTATAGTTTATGTTTTAATAAAATAATGGTTAGAAATTTTGGCGGAACAAATAAAGCTATAATTATTTAACCAGAAGGAAAGATTAGGATTTTTATTAAACTATTATGCTAAAAATATACATGCCTGAAATTTAAATAACTAGAAAGTATGGGTATTGTGATTCAGTGTTGCAGTGATAAAGTGATTCAGTGATACAGTGTTGCAGTGATGTAGCATAACGTATAACTTTTAACGTTTAATTTATAACGTTTATCTAATAACTTTTTACCCGTAATATGAAACACGTAACCCGTAACACTATTTAAACCTGTCATCCGACTTCTTCTTCCCTGTACCCTGAATTACATTTTTCAGCCAGCCTATTTGACTTTCCTTAATATGATCAAAATCAGGGACATATGGTTTTATGTCTAATAGTGGGGTCCCATCCAGGATATCAACATTCTCAATGTTCAGTATATTATTTTTCCGGTCTATAAGCCTCACAACAGAAAGTCCTATCGGATTCGGACGTTTTGGAGCCCTTGTAGCAAAAATACCCCGTGGTTTTAAATCCAGAAAAGGTATTACAGTAAGATTTGATTCCTTTACCCTGTGAAAATGATAAAGTAGTATGATGTGAGAAAAACCATCCAGGTCTTTTAGTCCTTCAGCAAATTCAGGAAAGATAATTACTTTCCCCTGAATTCCTTTTGCCCCGGCAAACTGGATGGGCATATCTTCAATACTTTGAAAAGGACTGCTTATTTCGCCGATGGGATTAAAAATAATATCCATTCTTAACTATTTATTCCATAGGGTAAGTTTCGCTTTTTTTCCAATCGGCAAGTTCTTTATAAAATGTTAAAATCAAAAATATTTTTAACTATATTGCATAACCGGTTTTTAGGAATTTACCGGATCAATTAGTTTATGAAGAGTCAATTCATATTAATAAAAAACCAAATATTATGATTATTACATCAACAGAAACTGTGCCTGGAAAAAATATTGTTGAAATACTGGGTATTGCAAGAGGCAGCACTGTAAGAGCCAGGCATATTGGCAGGGATATTTTCGCCGGATTGAAAAACCTTGTAGGGGGGGAGATACATGAATATACACGTTTGCAGGCTCAGTCAAGAGAACAGTCTATGCAAAGAATGGAGGACGATGCCAGAAAACTTGGTGCCGATGCCGTGGTTAACGTGCGTATGCATACATCCATGATAATGCAGGGTGCTTCAGAAATACTGGTTTATGGTACCGCGGTGAAATTAGGCTAATTAAATTGCGGGTTAGCAGATTTATTTATTAGAAACGAAATAAAAGACATTCCAATGTTCATAATTGTGCTTTATGTTCTGTTTATAGTATTCCTTTTATTTGCACTGATATGCTTTATTATCAAGAGGTTAGAGGATAAAGAGAAAGAAAACTTTGAGGATCGGGATAATT
>DAOVLD010000270.1 GCA_030631445.1 Bacteroidota bacterium | reverse complement strand
CTTATTGCTTTCATGATTTAAATATTTAATTAACTGACAACATATTGGTAAACATAAAAATAAATCATATTGAAGGAGAAAACAAAAAAAAATCCACTAATAAAGAAATATGCCAGATTTACTTATTCAAAATGGAATCTGAAATCTGTTAAATTATTCTTATTATCAGTTATATATGAACAAGAAAGGATTTCCCCTTTTTTTGATAAGAGGATGAAAAAAAGGGATTCGTTCACCGTGTAGAAATGGTATTCCCCAAGCGCTCTATTCAGCAAGGAACTCAATTGCTTTCTGCAGGGTCCGGTCCGAATCGGCATAAACATAATAAAACCCTTCATTATCAAAAAAATTGCGGGCAATATAGGCGAACAATTGGGTTTTAATAATATCTCCGGAAATTTCCAGGTCACCGGAGTTTTCTTTTACATCGTTTTCGCCTGCATATTTGATAAATTTTTCATAGATACCAGTTTGATACAGATAGCGAATAAGATCATTGCAATTTTCAAATTTCTCTAATTTTTGCCTGTTCTTATCAGAATATTCGAATGAGAAGCGATAAATTAATCCTTTATGCCGGATTTTCATGAAATAACCGGTTACGTAAGAAGTGTCAATAGGAACAAATAGATCAGGCATTATTCCGCCGCCGCCAAAAACCGGTTTGCCCTGGGGAGTATAATATTTAAGTGAGTCGGAAAAATGGATACTGTCTTTTTCTGCAAATTCACCGTTTTCGAACCGTTCATTCAGATCGGAGTAATATTCATCGGTGCCATTAATATATGGCTTTTGTATACTGCGTCCTGTTGGTGTATAATATCTGGCAATAGTAAGGCGCATAGCAGATCCATCTGAGAATAGCATAGGTTCCTGAACCAGTCCCTTCCCAAACGAACGTCTTCCTATTATTGTTCCACGGTCGTTATCCTGTATAGCGCCTGCTAATATTTCACTGGCTGAAGCTGACCATTCATCAATAAGAATGACAAGATCACCGGTCAGAAAAACCCCCTCCTTAATGGCAAGTATCTCATTTCTTGGGCGGGCTCTTCCCCGGGTGTAAACAATCAGGTTTCCCTTTTCAAGGAATTGATCGGCAATATTTGTTGCCGCATCCATATATCCACCACCATTAGCTCTCAGATCAATAATTAGTTTCTGAAGACCTTTATCCTTCAATTTATTAATTCCTTCGAGGAACTCATCGAAAGTGGTTCGTGAAAATTTATTTATTTTAATATAACCGGTAATATCATTGATCATCATAGCAACATCAACGCTATAAAGAGGAATTTCATCCCTGATTATTTCAAACTCAAGCAGTTCACTTAATCCTTTTCTTTTTACCATAACATTTACTTCCGATCCCCTTGGCCCTTTCAATCTTTTTATCACCTGTTCGGTAGGCATATTTACTCCGGCAATTATTGTATCATTAACCCTGGTTATCCTGTCACCCGGAAGAATACCTACTTTATCCGAAGGTCCTCCCGGAATTGTATTCATCACAACTACAGTATCTTTAGGCATATTGAATTCGATACCAATCCCATCAAAATTTCCTTCAAGCGGTTCATTTATCCTGCTGTAATCTTTTGCAGGTATGTAAACAGAATGCGGGTCCAGTTCTTTTAACATCGCGGGAATAGCAGCTTCTACCAACTCGTTTTTTGAAACAGTGTCTACATATTCAGATTCGATATAGTTAATTATGGAGTGTAATTTATCTACCCTGGGACGTATAGAAATAGATCTACCTGTTTGATTATTATTGAATTGTAGTCCGATCAGGATTCCGCCGACAAGAAAAACAGACAATAGCAGCGGAAGGTAAATATTCCGGTTTGTATTCTTTTTCATCTATCCGCTAATAATATTTTCAAAAAATTTGATTTCAATATTTGCTGTCCTGAGTAATTCAAGACCATCATTTTTACGGTATTGGTTACAATAAACGACCCTTTTTATGCCTGACTGGATTATTAGTTTGGCACATTCCATACAGGGACTGGTAGTAACATAAAGAGTAGCATTTTCGCTGGAGTTGTTTGATTTTGCCACTTTTGTAATAGCATTTGCCTCAGCATGCAGAACATAGGGTTTTGTTTTATTTGAATCATCTTCACAAATATTTTCGAATCCTGATGGGGTACCATTATATCCATCGGATATTATCATCTTATCTTTAACTATTAAGGCCCCTACTTTTCTTCGTTTACAATAAGAATTTTTTGACCAGATATCTGCCATTTCAAGATACCGGCGATCAAACTGTTCCTGTTTTTCGTTATAGGGATGTAATGAGTTATTACTCATGTTTATAAAAATTATTCCATCATTCCTGGATTACTATTAATAAAGCGCCCAATGAGTGCAATTCATTCCCACTTTATTAGAGGGTGAATTTTTATTTGTACCCAGAGCCGGGCTCGAACCGGCACGGTATTGCTACCACTGGTGTTTGAGACCAGCGCGTCTACCATTTCCGCCACCTGGGCATATAAGAAGTAAGAAGTATGAAGTAAGAAGTAAGAAGTCTACTCACTACTTCTTCAAACATCGGGCAGGCGAAGGTAATAGAATTGTTTTTTAACAGCAAAAATTTTGTATTGTTTAATTCTGCTTTAAAACCTGTTTTATTCTGCATACAATTCCTATTAAATATTTATTTTTGATAACGGATTTGAAGTATTAATTGCGTTTATAACTAAATAATCATAACATGAAAGAACAGGATTACAACATTAGAACAATGCTTAAAAACCTTGGCATAAAGGATATAAATTCAGGTGCTTCGACAGGGGCAAAATGGATAAAATGTCAGGGGGATATAACCTCTTCAATTTCACCAATTGACGGGAAAGAAATAGCTAAAGTTCAGAATGCCTCAAAAGAGGAATACGAAAGTGTTGTTCAAAAAGCACAGGAAGCTTTTAATATCTGGAGAAAAATGCCTGCTCCGGCAAGAGGAGAGATTGTACGTCAGATTGGACTGGCTCTTCGTGAAGCCAAAGATGATCT
>DAOVLD010000030.1 GCA_030631445.1 Bacteroidota bacterium | reverse complement strand
GTTATTCCAATGTTTTGGATCCTTAATTTGTCGATACCCCTGGATTTTAGTTTCCTGAAAATGTGTTTTATTGTATTAATGGTATCCCCGTGATTATCATAGAAATTTTGAAACAGCAGTTTCCCTGTCCTGTCATCGTTTACTACAATCTTAGCCATGACTGAACCAATATCAAGACCGATATTAACCGGCAGATTCATAAATATTTCGGACGAAACAGTTTCAATTTCCGGATTGGGTAACCTTTCATACAATCCTTGTTTTTCATACTTTTCTTTTAATGTTTTGAAAGAGGGCAATTCCAATAAGGTATCAGGTTTTCGCAATCGCACTGCACTCTGTTTTCGAAAATTGTCTTTCCCAATGCTCTCCACCAGATATTTCATCCCTGTCATTATGATTGATTGTTCCTCATCATAGACAATCTCTTTTACTCCGTTGGCTTTCAAAAAATCTTCGGCACAATTTCTGGCATACTGCCATATGAATACTCCTCCTGTCAGGTATACCTTATCTGTCCCCCGGGACATTTTCCTGCATGGTTTCATTACTTCAGACTTCATTGTTATGGCCAGCGCACGATCGAGAGGAATTCCCTGGTTTTTGTCAGAGATCGTAGCTGAAGAACTGAATACTCCACATCTGTCAGATCTGACAGGAACCTGCTCACGTTCAGCTTTCCGCTCCGTACCCAGATAATCAACCAAAACACGATCAACATCTTCCTTGTTAATGTCCAGTTTACTTAAAATCCTGCTTAAATTGATTCCGGTTCCTGCTCCACATCGTGGATTTACTATTAACAGATCATCTTTCAATTCTTCGTTCTTATCAATACATATAACCATATAACCAGATGCAGAGAGATCTATAATACCAATTGTCTCCAATTCCCTGTTTTTTTCCCTGCGTAATAAGAATTTTGCTGCTGACCACAGAACTGCTGCCGGCATAATCGATTCACCACGACCTAATACCTTTTTAGTAATCTCCGAAAGTTTTCCTGTAATATATATTGATTCGATACCATTGTTTATCGAGTTTCCTGTGTTCCTTAATAACTCTATAATCCCGGATTTCCTGAATAGTTTCCGAATATTATCGTTATTCGGTATTATTATGTTTTTTGTTAATGTTTCAGAATCATTCTCAGCAAATGAGTCGTAGGTTCTCACGTGAATATGTTCAATCCCTGTATCAATAAAGATCTTTCGTCTTGTAATATCTTCCTGCAAAGATTCAACTTTTAAGGTGGAAATATTTTGTGGGAGAGATGAGATATCTTCTTTTATCAAACTGTCCTGTGAGGCAGGAATTATCTTATCTCTTTCAAGTTTATATGCTTCTTCCGGATTCATTTTGTAATATGCTTAATTTTAGTCTTGATACATACAAATAAATATTATGCAATAAGTAAAAAGACTTTGACATATTTAAATGAACACTTGCTGATGATATTTATAAAAATAAAGATACGATAAAAATAGAGGGTAAGTCAAGTGATTGTTATTTAATATCCCCGGTGGAATGCTGCGTCAACTTTTTCTTTTGATTTTCAGACGTTGCCCGGGGTGGATCTTGTCAGAATTACTCAGTTTGTTAAGCCGGAGAATTTCTGATTGAGTCACACCGGGAAATTTACGGGCAATTTCCCAGATACTATCACCATACCTGACCTTGTAGTATACATAATCCTGATCATCCGGAATAGAATTATCAGCCTGTGCCTTTGCCTGCACGGGAACACTTTTTCCAATGGTTCTTTGCTTTTCGGCAAAAGTCATGGAATTAATTTTCCTGTACTTCTCAGCTTTTGAAGGAGGCACATAAACCACCAGTTTCCGGCCAACCCGGATAATATTCCTTATCCCGTTCCAGTAACGCAAATCTGATAATCCAACATGATACCATTCTGAAATATGACCTGGTGTATCTCCTGATTTAACGGTATAATACAACTTTGTTCTGCCGGTAGGTGCCTGAGGGACATATCTTGACCTGGTAGGATTAATAATTGTATTTGAGGGATTAAAGAATATTGAATCTTTATACGCAAAGATGGAATCCTGAAGTGAAATAAAATCCAATGTATGATTTACCGGTATCTTAAGGGCAAAACTTCTGCTTTTACCCGGAATAATATCTCTCTTATATTGTGGATTCATATCTCTAAGCAGTTTTACAGGTACCTGAAGAACCTCTGACACCTGTTTAAGATGCAGATTATCATTGATCATTATGGTATCCGCGGCAAGAGGAAGACTGATTGATCCTGGTGACAGATTATGCTCATCATAGTAATTCATTGCGTAAGTAGCCGCAATATAAGCAGGTACATATCCACGTGTTTCACGGGGTAAATAATAATACAGGTCCCAATAACTCTTTTTTCTTCCCGAACGGCGGATTGCTTTGTTCACATTTCCCGGACCGCAGTTATATGCAGCGATAACAAGAGTCCAGTCATTATAAATATTATGCAGATCTCTTAAATACCTGGCAGCAGCATGTGTTGATTTTACCGGATCTCTCCTTTCATCAACTATTGAATTTACTGTAAGACCGTAAGCCTTTGCTGTTCCAAACATAAACTGCCACATACCGGTTGCACCAACCCTGGATACAGCCCGGGGATTAAGTGCTGATTCAATTACTGCAAGATATTTTAGTTCAGGAGGGAGTCCGTAGAAATCAAATATCTCCTCAAAAACCGGGAAATAATAATCAGCAAGTCCCAGCATTACTTCCAGCCGGTCTCTTCGTTTTTTAGTATAAACATGAATATAATTTCTTACAATATTATTGTAGGTAAGTGGTAATACCGAGGGTATTCTGCTAAGTCTTTCAATATAAACTGAATCCGGATACTCGGGAATTATTATATCATTTTCCAGTGCCACAGGCAGTTTCAGACTATCAGGAGTAACTGCATTCCTTACATACCATAACTGCATAAGGCTATCAAGGTTCTTGTCAAAACCGGTATCCCATACCTCCTCGTCTAAAACAACAGTATCTCTCTGTCCGTAAACTTCAAACGGCATTGCCACACAAGCCAATAAAACGATGTACAGTAATATCTTCATTTCCCCTGTTTTTCTAAAATTTATTGTATTGAAACTTTAATGTTTATGACTTACTAGTTGCCGACTGCCCGCCCGGATGACTCCGGTCGGACGGGCCGACTTTCTTCCAAAACAGGCGTCAAAGATAACAAAAACCTTAAAATGCAATACTAATCTGCAGGCCTAATGTATTCGCATTTCTGCCTGAATATAATAGTCGCGGTTCGATTTTCATAGACAGATCATCACCAATATCATAATCAAATAAATGGGCATCAACCGTAGCATCCACAATATTCAAAATGTACCAGCCAATCAGTCCGATATATGACAGGTCGCGGTTTCTGCGGTAAAAGTCCATATTCTTCGTAAGCCGTTCACTGAACCACTTTTCCTGCTGAGGATCATATGTATCAGGATGAAGAACCGGATCAAAATCAGCCGGATTGAGATTTCCACTAATAACGTCCAAATAGCGTTGAGTTTCAGGAAGTTTATCAGTAAAATCAATGTAAGCATTCTTATACCTGGAATATCCTTTCTGGTTAAATGTGACAGAATATCCAAGTGCGCCAAAACCGGCATATACAAGAGGCATTTTCCAGTATTTTTTATTATAGAACTGTCCTAATCCTGGTAAAATTGCTGAATAGAGAGATGCTTTAGCTGGTGAATGAAATTGAAGTACGGCTGAATCTACAGGTATTATTTCTTCTTTTCCTTCTTTCGTCTGCGACAATACTTTATTTGTTCCTGAAAGGATTAAAAAAAGAAAAAATGCAGAAAATATTTTTATAAAGAATGTCTTTCGATTCAATTTTCTTCCTGTATTTGCTCAAAATATTCAATTGTGAGCAAATATAGAGAAATTAACCCTTATGTTGATCTAATATCCCAATAATCCGCTCCATCTCTTCAGTGTTATCAAACGGGATAACAATTTTTCCTTTCCCGTTTTCATTTACTCTGAATTGAACCTGAGCATTAAAAAATTTAGAAAGATGCTGAGAAAGCTCTTGAAAATCTTCATTTATTTTCTGCTTACGTTCATTTTTAGAAATATCTTTGTTTGCATCCCTGTTCATCTGACGAACCAATTCCTCCGTTTTTCGCACAGAAAGTTCCTCATCAATAACTCTGTAAAAAACTTTTATCTGGGTTTGGGGGTCTTCAATATTAATAAGAGTACGGGCATGTCCCATCGATAACTTTTTCTCTCTGATACCTAATTGTATCTCGGCAGGTAATTTCAGCAAACGAAGATAATTTGAGATTGTTGATCTTTTTCTTCCAACCCTGTCACTCAGATTTTCCTGTGTAAGCCGACACTCTTCGATAAGTCTCTGATAACTAATGGCAATTTCAACAGAATCAAGATCTTCACGTTGAATATTTTCAACCAGAGCCAGTTCCAGCATAGCCTGGTCATCAGCAGTTCTAAAATAGGCAGGCATTTTTTTCAATCCGGCGATTATGGCAGACCTGTAGCGCCTTTCACCGGTAATAAGCTGGAATCTCCCATTAGCCAGCTTCCTGACAGTAATAGGTTGTATTATTCCAAGTTCCTTAATAGATGAAGCTAGTTCATTTAATCCTTCCTCATCGAATTTTGATCTTGGCTGGTAGGGATTTGTTTCTATCAGATCAATATTGATATCTGAAATTGAATCAATATTCTCATACTTTTCTATGTCAGCATCATCAATTAATGCTCCCAAACCTCTTCCAAGTGCATTTTTTCTTGCCATATTAACATCTCATTTAATAGGAATACTTATTTTATTCTACACAATTACTTTTTCAGAATTCTTAATCTTTGTTTTGTTATTCTTTTGCATGATCTCACGAGCGAGATTCAGGAAGTTAACCGAACCTCTTGAGCTTGCATCATACAAAATAGCAGGTTTTCCAAAACTAGGCGCTTCACTCAGTTTAACATTCCTCTGGATAATGGTTTCAAATACCATCTGCTGAAAATGCAATTTAACTTCATCCACAACCTGATTAGCGAGGCGCAATCTTGAATCATACATTGTAAGAAGAAAACCTTCAATTGCAAGATCTTTATTTAACCTGGTTTGAATAATTTTGATGGTATTTAAGAGTTTGCCCAAACCTTCAAGAGCAAAATATTCACATTGCACAGGAATTATAACCGAATCGGAAGCAGAAAGAGCATTAACAGTAAGCAGCCCCAGGGATGGTGAGCAATCAATCAATATAAAATCATATTCATTAGGTATCTTATCTATAACCTTCCTTAGCATTTTATCCCTGTTGGGCATGTTTAACAATTCTATTTCAGCACCTACTAAATCAATATGTGATGGAATGATATCCAGATTCTCAATTTCAGTGTTTAAAATAATATTTCCGGGGTTTACATCATCAATAAGACATTCATAAATACCTGTCTTAATTTTTTTAATATCCAAACCGATACCTGATGAGGCATTTGCCTGGGGATCATTATCAATAATCAGCACCTTGTTCTCTAAAGTAGCCAGACTGGCGGCCAGGTTTATTGTTGTTGTTGTTTTTCCAACTCCCCCTTTTTGATTTGCAATTGAAATAATTTTTGCCATATATTGATTATCAGTGTTATAATTATTAATACTCGATTTAAAAAGAAAATGGTCAAATTTAAAGGTTTACTTGTCTTTAGTTTTTTTTTCTAATCCTGAATTTTGAACATTTCTTAACCAGTTATGAACAAATTATTAACAGTATTGTTGAAAACATTTTTTATGCATTGATCCTCAAAAAAATAAAAGTTACAACCATTTTTCCGGATTTATCAGATAAAATAAACCCATATTTTTGCAGAGTAAAGAATATTTTAGGTTAATTAGCAGAAGAATAAATAAGAAGGCTGAGGCTAAGACTAAGGTTAAGAGAGGGAAGAGGTTATAGAAGTTTAGGGTATAAATAATTAGTCGGCAGTCAACAGTCGGCAGTCAGCAGTGCCTTTCATGTAGATAAAAGTTATATGTTATTCGTTAATTGTTATACGTTTTAGAGAACCTTTGAACCCTTTGGAAAGACGAAGTTTGAATGACGAATGATGATTGAAGAAGGTAAAGGATGAAAAAAAGACGAACTTTGTCTTTAATTTGTCGACTTAAAAAAGCAAAATATAATGAAATTAGCTCTTATCAAGCCATTAGCATTGAACTTAGTCACGCTGCAAGCATGACGATCTCATGAACGAAGTGAGTAAATTCCTATACATTAATTAAAAATCCCAAAAAAAATGTCTGTATTCAATCCAAATGAGAAATATCTTGTTATTGTAAATCCCAATGCCGGGAAAGGTAAAGGAAAGAAAGACTGGGATAAGATCTCCGGTTTACTAATAAAAGAAGGTTTTACATTTGATCCTGTTTTTACACAGCAAAGACGCCATGCAATTGAGCTTACACGCGAAAAGATTGAAAATGGTTATCGAAGAATAATTGTTGTGGGAGGTGATGGAACCATGAATGAAGTAGTGAATGGTGTTTTTGGACAGAAAAAAGTACCTGTTTCAGAAATCATTCTTGGTATGATAACCGTGGGCACCGGAAATGACTGGGGAAGAATGTTTAATATCCCTGTTGATTATGCCGAAGCAATATCCATCCTTAAAAATTGCTCCACTTTTATGCAGGATGCCGGTATTGTAAAATATTACCACGGTGAAAAAAGAGAATCCAGGTATTTCATAAACATTGCCGGGTTAGGATTTGATGCCCTGGTTGTAGAAAAAACAAACCGGCAAAAGGATAAAGGAAGGAAAGGAGTATTTCTATATTTCTGGAATATTCTCACTAACCTGCTTTATTATAAATTTACTATTACCGAAATAACTGTTGACGGACAACATGTAAAAAATGAAACATTTACAATAAGTATTGGAATTGGTAAATATACCGGAGGCGGGATGATGCAAACACCCAATGCCGTTCCGGATGACGGGTTATTTGATCTTACTGTAATAAAAAAGATGCGTAAAGGAGAAATAATTCGCAGCCTTAAGAGACTTTATGACGGTACTATTCTTGATCACCCAAAAGTGGAATCATACACCGGCAAGAAGATCACCATTGATTCAGAACCGGAAATTCACCTTGAAGTGGATGGAGAATCACTGGGACACTCACCTATAGAGTTTGATATTGTTCCCAGGACCGTTCAGATCATTGCAGGGTGCAAGGTATAGTAAGAAGTAAGTAGTAATTAGTAGGTAGTAGGAAGTCAAGAAGGCAAAAGGCAAAAGTGAAGAGAGAGATGAGAGGTAAGTGAAGAAGTAAGGAGTAGGGAGTTATTGTTGGAATGGAACTAGTTCAATATGAAATAATTCAGGCCACATTTTGCCTGTCACAAAAAGCCTTTTATTTATTTTATCGTAAGCAATACCATTAAGCACATCTGTTTTAGGATTATAATCCTTGAGTGCCAATAACCCGCTAAGATTAATCCAGGCAAGAACTTTACCTGTTTCAGGATCAATCCTTACAATTTTATTAGTCTGGTAGACATTAGCCCATATCTCCCCGTTTATATATTCCAGTTCATTCAGATTCATAACCGGACCATCATGGTCATACACTTCAATTCGTGCCTGTTCAGTAAAATAATCCGGTTCAAGAAAGTATATCTTTTCAGATCCGTCACTCATTATCAATTGTTTATCATCAGTTGTTAATCCCCAGCCTTGTGTTGGATAATTTATTTTCTTGATAAGTTTAAAGGTGGCAAGGTCATATACAAATCCAACCCGGGATGTCCAGGTAAGCTGAATGATCTTATCATTAAAAATACAAACACCTTCACCAAACAGCTCTGAGGCAAGACCAAGTGTTCCAATAATCTCACCGGTTGTAAGCTTTATCTTTCTAAGTGATGATCTCCCGCGCTGCCCGGTTCCTTCATACAGCCATCCATCATGATATACCAATCCCTGTGTATACGCATCAGGGTCATGTGGAAATACATTCTTTATCCTGTATCCGTAATTATCAGGAACAATATCTGATTTAAACCTGAGTGTTATCGACCTGTTTTCACTTGTTCCATCATTGAAATAAAAGCGAATGTTAAAAGAATTCTGACCAACATTAATTCCCTCTGACACCCACGAATAACCTGTATCTTCCCCGTACGTTATTCCAATCTTTCTGCCTCTGGCGTAATATATTACCGAATCAATAATCTCTACTGTATCTTTAAGGCGGTAGTTGAATTCTATCTTTTCTCCAGGAGTAAACATCTTATTTTTTACCGGACTGATAAGGGTGATGTTTTTCCTTGATTTCTGCTTCAATTCCCTGTTACTTTTTATACTCTCAGGTTTTGCACCGGTTGAAGAACCATTGCCTGCACACCCGGCACCAAGTATTCCCAGGATTATTAACCACAACACAAAAGAGATGCGGGTACTTTTCTTAAAAACAGATCTGTCTGAAATATTCATAGATAACTTTTTTTGTAATTATTCAGTACCTTAAGTTTGGAATGACTAAAATGACTAAAATTGAAGAATCGTGAATCGTGAGTGGTGCAACCTTGAACTTTGAACTCTTCCTTCCATCTGTTACGGGTTACGAGTTTCGTGTTACGAGTAAATGCTTATTTGCTCTTTGCACTCAACATTTTGCTCTTCCTTACTCAACTTACTCAACTACTCACCTACTCAACTCACTCACCTACTCACCTTTAGTTCACTTTCCAAACAATCTTCTTAACCGGGATATTCCCCGATTTCCGTATCCGGGCATTCTCTTCCCTTTTTGGGGTATTAAAACCGTCACATCAGGATTGAGCATCTGCCATACTGCACTCCATCCCGGAAACCCGCCCACATTCCTGTCATCAATATAAATATCGGCCTCTATTTTCCTTACAAAGTTTTTATCTATCACCTCTTCGGGATAATTCTTATTTACAGCATAAAACTCTACACCTTTGTTTCTGCAAAACTCAACGGCTTCCTCCAACTCGTTGCCGGAACGAACCGTCCATAAAATTAGTTTAAAACCCCTCTTTTGCATCTCACGTAAAGTTTCAAAGGCAAAAAGCTTTTCTTTTCCAATTTCCGGATACTGATGTTCAACTATTGTACCGTCAAAATCTACAGCAATTTTTATATTGATCATTTCCTCAGGCATACGAATACTTATTTAATCAGGAAATAAAAATACTCAACTTGCACAGAATTAAAAAGAAATTCCGGAATTCGTGAAAAAAAAGCTCTGTTTATGGAATATATCCTACTTTTGGGTAAAATAAATAAGGTTCATCCGGAAAATGAATAGGTGTAAGATGAAAAAATGGAAGAGCAAGAATGGAATGATGGAATAGTGGAAGATTGGGAAGAAAATGAATGACACACTTTTTTGAACATTCCAACATTCCAGTATTCCAGTATTCCAATGTTCCAAAATAACTATGCATTATCCTAAAGAACCCTAATTAACTCCACTTAAAAGTTTTCTTTATATGGTTCCTAAAAACCCGATATTAAAACATATTCCCAACTTCATCACATCATTAAATATGGTCTGTGGAATACTAAGTATTATTGTGATGATAGAAGGAAAAATAATTCCTGCCTTTTGCCTTATTCTCCTGGCGGCTGTTTTTGATTTTCTTGACGGTCTTTCTGCCCGTATCCTTAATGCATATTCTGATGTGGGAAAACAACTTGATTCACTTGCAGATATGGTTAGTTTCGGGATTGCTCCCACCCTGTTGATGTTTTACTACATAAAGTATTCTTTCCTTATCCATCAGTCCGGATTTGCTATTGAGACTGCTGCCTGGCATGAAATAACAATTTTATTTTCAACAATCCTTATTGCAGTAGCATCCGGATACAGACTTGCTAAATTTAATACTGATCCTGACCAGAACTATACTTTCTCAGGACTGCCCACTCCGGCAAATGCTATCTTAATCGCATCAGTTGGGCTGGTGATCTTTTCTCCTGAACATCCTGAGAATCTAAGGCAATTTATTTTAGATCCTTATCTGTTATTCGTATCAACCCTTATACTATCGCTCCTGTTGGTTTCTAAAATACCCATGTTTTCACTTAAATTCAAAGATTATAAGTTCACAAATAACATAACCAGGTATGTTTTCCTGCTTATTTCCTTTGCTTTACTGATCATTTTGAAAGTTATTGCAATACCGGCAATTATCATCGCGTATATCCTTATATCTATTACCGGGTGGATAGTGGAAACTGTGAGGCAGTGAGACAGTGTTGCAGTAAAAAAACAAACCGCAGAGATCGCAAAGAAGGCGCAAAGTTCGCTAAGGATATTTAAATATTATATTTTTTTTAATGCTCTTTTTTCTTTGCGCTCTTGGCGCATCCTTAGCGCACTTGGCGGTTAATTCTTTTAAAATATAACCACAATGATATAAAGAATTACGTGTTGCGGATTACGCGTTACGGGGTGTATTTTCATTATTATTCCCCATTACTTTTGTCTGGATCTGTATAGACTCTTTGTGAACAGACTTTAAAAAATTTAAAACAAATTCTTTATCAAGCCCGATTTTTTCAGCCAGGTCCATTCGTGTAGCAATTATTTCTTCCCATCGGTCAAGTTGAAAAATTGCAACGTTATTTTCTTTCTTATAGCTGCCGATCTTTTCAACAATCTCCATCCGCTGAGCCAATAATTCGAGGTATTGTTGATCAATAGAATCTATCTGGTTGCGTAATTTATCAAGCAAACTTGCAAAACTAACATCAGAGGAAGAAGATTTACGAATAACCAGTTTCGAAATTAATTCATCTAATGCATGGGGTGTAAGTTGTTGTTCCGAATCGCTCAATGCTGATGACGGATTAATATGCGTTTCAATCATCAATCCATCCATATTTAGATCAAGAGCTTTTTGTGAGATCGTTTTTATGTAATTCACATTCCCTGAGATATGGCTCGGATCGCAGATTATTGGAAGTTCATGAAAATTCCGTTTTAATTCTATGGGAACCTCCCATTTGGGGATATTACGAAGAGAAGTTGTTTCAAAAGGGAAAAAACCCCTGTGAATAGCAGCAATTTTTTTTATTCCTTCTTTTAATAACCTTTCAATAGCACCGATCCATAAGCCAATATCAGGATTGATCGGATTCTTGACAAACACAGGTAAATTGGTGCCCGCAAGAGCTTCAGAAAGCTCCTGTACAGCAAAGGGACTTGAAGTGGTTCTTGCCCCAATCCATACAGCATCAATCTCATGGGCAAGGCACTGCTCAACATGCTTTGGTACAGCAACTTCCACAAGAGTTCTGAGAGAAGTTTCTTTCTTAACCTGCTGCATCCACTTAAGCCTTTTTACACCAACACCATTGAAACTATCAGGATGTGTCCTTGGCTTCCATATCCCCGACCGGAATAGTGTCACTTTGTTCAGCTTATCTATTGCCCTGGCAGTTTTCATAACCTGGTCGCTGGATTCAGCACTACACGGCCCGGCAATCAAAAAGGGTGTATTTATACTATTACTAAACCAATTTTCAAACGGCAAAATTTCCATCCCTGTGCTTTTTGGCAAATTCAGATTATTAATTATTCTTCAAACTTTGACTAGTTTTTAAAAACCCCGATATAAGATAAATCTGTGTAAGGCAAATAAACCGGAAATTATTTTTTTTGGTTCATATAATTAATTACGTTATTAATCACGTAATTAATAACGTTATTAATAACGTTATTCTTTAAAATTCAATATGAACTTTGAAATCTCTACAGTTTAACCTGTTTTTTTATCTTTCCTGCCTTTCTTGACTCATATTCAATTATCAGATTACCTTTACCTGAAACAAGGAATTGGTACTCCACTTTACCAAAACCCGGAACCTGGCATAACTGAACTTCAGGTTTATACTCCTTATAGTT
>DAOVLD010000171.1 GCA_030631445.1 Bacteroidota bacterium | reverse complement strand
GGAAAATAATAATTGTGAGAATTGTAGTTTTCGTGTAAAATATGACAATAATCCAAAATCATTTTTAGGTTGGTTATGGAGATGGCATGCTACCTGGTGTCCCGGCTGGAAAGCATATATTAAATCTCTTCCTGATAATGAAAGAATTAAATTGGCTGACAGATACAATTTGACAAAATTTAAATAATCAACATAAGCTTTTTTCTACTAATGTATTGCAGATTGATAATAATCTAAACCGATTTTGATGTTAGTCACAATTAATAAAATTACATTTGTTACTTGATTTTAACATTTGATTCATTAAAAAAGGAAGCTGTACTTCTAAAATTATTATTAACCATAGAAGAAAAATTATATGTCGTTAGTTGAATTAAAACAAGTTACAAAGGATTATCAAATTGGGGAGATGTTTGTCCGGGCGTTGAAAAATATTGAATTGGATATTAAGGAACAGTCATTTGTGTCTATTGTAGGTCCGTCAGGCAGTGGCAAAACAACATTGCTTAATCTTATTGGCTGCATTGATAAGCCTTCATCCGGGGAAGTGTTTGTGAACGGTACAGCGGTAAATAGTTTTTCAAATAAAGAAGCAGCTAGATTTCGGGGTCAACATCTCGGATTCATCTTTCAGAATTTCAATTTGTTGCCTGTGTTGACAACTTATGAAAACGTGGAATATCCGCTTATCATGGTGCAAAATATTCCAGCCGGTAAACGTAGGGAAAGAATTATGCACTACCTGGAAGCAGTCGGAATGATTGATCAAAAGGATAAATATCCTTCTCAGCTTTCAGGCGGACAAAAACAGAGGGTCGCTGTAGCCCGGGCGTTGGTTACTGATCCCAAATTAGTGCTGGCGGACGAGCCTACTGCCAACCTGGACCATGCTACGGCTTTTAAAGTTATTGAACTGATGAAGCAGATGCAGCAAAATTTAAAAACAACTTTTATATTTTCAACTCATGATCCCAAGATCGTCAAAGAAGCTGAAATTATTTATACACTTGAAGACGGAAAACTTGTGAGCAAATAAGTTAGAAAACAGTCGGCAGTCCACAGTCAACAGTCGGCAATTGGTAGTCGATATAAAAACGTAAAGTATAATGAAATTAGCCATTATCAAGTCATAAACATTGAACTTAGTCACGCTGCAGGCATGACGATCTTCCCGATTTTCGGGAAACAAAGTGAATAAATTCCGATACAATTAATTAGTGATACAAAAAAATGAAAAATATTTTTAAGATAGCCATTCGGAATTTGCTTCGATATAAAAGGCGTACTCTGATGACTTCTTTGCTTATTATTATTGGGGTCGTTATGGTGATTGTTTTTTCCGGAGTATCTGTTTCATTTAAAAGTATGATGATTGGGTCTATTACTGATTCAATGCTGGGACATTTACAAATTCACAAAAAAGGATATGTTAGTTCCATTGATAATCTGCCTCTGCATCTAAACATTAATGAGAAAGGCATCAAACAACTTGAGAATGTCTTTGAAAAACATACCGATGTTATTGAGGCTTTTTCTTATAGAATAAAATTTGGTGCGATGCTCAGCAACTTTCAGGAAACGACCAATATTCGTTTGACGGCAGTTCAACCTCAGATGGAAAATGCTGCCTGTCCCCGGTTGGTAGAAAGAATCAACGGAGATATTCAAAATCCTGACAAATTTATAGAACAGGGCAAAATAATTATACCTGAAAATCTTGCTAACGGGTTAAAGCTTAAAGCCGGAGATGAGGTTGTTCTGATTGCCAATAATAAGGATGGTTCTGTTAATGGTTTGAGTCTGAGGGTTTCTAATACTATCGAAGGTCTGATGGGTCCCTCAGGTCGTGATGGCTTCGTTCATATCGAGGATGCTAAAACCTTATTACGGATTCAAGGTAACGAGATCAATGAAGTGGCTATTCGTTTGAAAAATCCCGACAACCTGAACGGAATGAACAAGTTACTTGCTGATGAATTATCTCATTTTGAAAACAAGCAGAATAAACCTGTTTTTGAACTACATACCTGGGCCGATCTGTCCCCATTTTCAACCATTGCTGCTATCGTTAATTTGTTGATCATTACAATCAAAATTGTTCTCATCGCTATTGTACTCATAAGTATCTTAAACGTTATGATGATGTCGGTGTACGAACGTGTCAGCGAGATTGGTACCATCTCAGCAATTGGCACGTTACCGTCAAAAATATTGTGGCTTTTCATGGCAGAAGGTTTTTCGCTGGCAATAATCAGCACAATTGTTGGCAATATTATTGGTGTGTTAGCTTTACTTTTGATTAATATCGCCAATATCCATTTTTCTTTTGGAAAAATGAAGAATATTCTTTTGGAGACCTCAATCGCTCCGTCAGAATTAATTTCGGTTTCTTTGATTGTGATATTTATCGCTGTCATTTCCAGTCTGCAACCGGCGCTTAAAGCATCCAGGATGCAGCCTGTTGATGCTTTAAGACATGTGTAAATAAAAAGAAGGCTAAGGCTAAGGCTGAGGAAGATAGAGGTTTTTATATTTAACAACAAATGATTATGAAATTCCGATATATTAAATTATCCAATATTCTGATATTCTTTTTTGTTTCATGTGTAATTTGGGCGCAAGAGGGTACCACAAATAAAAATGAAGGCAATGAAATTCTCAAAAAAGTTGATGAAAATCTTACACCTGTTTCTTATGAATCTTACCGCAAGCTTATAAACGAAGAGCCTGATGGTAGTAAAAAGGAATTTATTTTTTTTACTGTAAAAAAAGGTAAAGACAAAGTAGCCATGTTGTATATTTCCCCTGCCAGTGAAAAGGGACGTGCAACATTGCGTTTGGGTGATAATATGTGGCTCTATATTCCCAATATTGGAAGACCGATCCGGATCACCAGTATGCAGTCGGTTATTGGAGGCGTTTTTAATAATTCCGATATTATGCGTCTCGATTATTCCGTTGAATATGAAGCGACCATATCAGATCAGACACCATCAGAGTATATTTTAAATCTAAAAGCAAGAACCCGGACTGTGGCTTATGACAGATTGAAAATGTGGGTTGACAAAAAAAATATTATGGTAACAAAGGTTGAATGTTATGCCGTATCCGGAATGTTAATAAAAACATTAGAATTCAAAAATGTAAAAAATTTTGGGGACGGAATCATGCGGCCCTCGGTTATTGAAACAAGCAGCACTCTATATAAAGGCTATCGCTCATTGATGATTTTTTCAGGTATGAAACACCGGAAGTTCCCCGATGAAGTGTTTACCCTTGAATATTTATCGAGATTAGGTGAATTGCGATGAGATTTATAAAGAAAATTCTTTTGGTGGCGCTTTTTACTCATGCTTATACCGGTGGGTTTTCGCAAGAGTATAATTTTGATATTCCTGAAGAAGAAGAAGCTAAAATTGAATTTAATGGTAATCTCGATGCGAAATTGGGTATCCTGCAAACTCGAAAATCGTCCCCGTTTTACGGATTGCAGTTTTATGATATTCCTGAAAAAAGTAATTATCTCTCTCAAAACAGACTTGATTTTTACCTGAACGGTGAATATCGCTATAAGAAAGTCGGCTTTTATATGAAGACCTTTTACCAGTATGCCAAAGAGGAGCCTCTTTCGCCGTCTTTTTTTGAATTATATGGTAGTTTAAACCTTTCGCCACGTTTAAGTATGAGCATCGGAAAGCGCCGCTATAACTGGGGAAAAGGATATGCCTTTAATCCTGCTGGTTATGTTAATGCTGAAAAAGATCCCGAAAATCCCGACCTGGCTTTGGCGGGGAAGACATCTGTTTATATCAGTTATAACAGAAGTTTAATCTCCGGTTCACTAAAGAATTTTTCTGTGTCGGCTATCCTGTTACCGCCTGAAGCTGAGATAAATCAAAAATTTGCATCTGCCGATGAAATTGGTGCCGCATTTAAGCTCTATTTCCTCCTGAAAAACATTGATATTGATTTTATGGCAGCTTTTAGAAAGAATGAACCTCAGCGGTTTGGGGTGGACTTTTCAACCAATTTGCGGGAAAACGTGGAGATTCATTCTGAGATTAGTTACGCGCATGGAGAAAACAAATACCTTATTGTTGATGATTTGGTTTCCCAACAAAAAATTGACGGCTTTTCCTTTCTACTGGGTTTGCGTTACCTTAATCAATTAAACACAACGCTCATTGTTGAATATTATCACAACAACAGCGGTCTGTCAAAAAATGAGTTTACTTCATACGTAGACTATTTGCAAAGCAGTTTAGAGAGTGGCATTCCGGCGATAATTAACCCTGCAAAATTTAACATGTCCACTACCTTTCGCTCAAAAACGTTAATGCGGGATTATCTCTATGTGAAACTAATTCAGCCCGAACCTTTTTCCTTGCTGTATTCTTCAATTTCCATGTTCACTATTTTTAATCTGGCTGATAAAAGTTTTCTTATTTCTCCTCAACTTAGTTATAAGCCATACACAAATTTCGAAGTTCTGCTCTGGCCGGTTTTTTTCTTTGGTAATAACCATGCGGAATATGGCAGTAAGCAATTTAAAAGGAAAGTAGAAATATGGATGCGCTTTTATTTTTGATGCACAATTTGTCAGGAAATAAAGAACAAGCATCAATTAACATTTAAATATAAATGATTAAAAAATCAAAAAACCGATTTTC
>DAOVLD010000282.1 GCA_030631445.1 Bacteroidota bacterium | reverse complement strand
GATTTATAGCCAATATACGGCATATATACATGTAGCTTTAGTTTATCATCATCATTCTTATATGTAACATTAATAAATTGTAACCCGCCATAAAACACTCCTTTTTCGGATCTATAGCCGATATTTGCGCTGTTAAGATTTAATCCCGGCTTGACACTAAATGAAAATTGCGAATAAGAAATACCGGTAAGAATGAAAGTTAACGTAATAATTGATATTAATTTTTTCATAATTTTGAATTTTAAAGGTTAATAATATTGCTGATTAATAAAGAATATTACTAAAAAAATCTTCAGTGTTTTCATCATGATTGTTTTTTTTGGTTTATCAGTTATTGGTTTGTATATGTAAAGTTACAACCCCAAAAGGGGGAATGTCAAGTAATTATCCTTTATTTTGACGAATATTTACTGGTAGATTCCGGCATAAAGTACATAAACAACATTTACCCGCTAAGCGGATTACTCACTCCCTCTATCCTTCGCTCAATCCCGTTCGCGAGGTTTGGCTGCCTGCCGGAAAGCAGGACAATAGCCCCGTCCCACTCTTTACTCTTCGCTCTTTGCTCTTCACACTGCAACACAACTCCCCCATTTCCATTTTTCCATAAATTTCCCGATATTGTGATAAGCATAAACTCATTCGCTCTGTATGAAACCTATACGGGTATTTTTGTTTATTTTGGTCGTTTTCGCTTTGTTGTTTGCTGTTTCCTATATCTATCATGAAACAGATGCTTTGCCGGATAGTAAGTCCTCTTTTTATATCCCGCATTATTCATCTGCTTTTCCATTCCTGAAAGAAAGATCATTACCTAAGACTACTTCCGATACGAGCGAAGTTTTATCTTCTGAGAAATATGATCAGGGTAACGTATTGATTACTAAAGTCAACGAACTACCTTCTGAGACGGAACAGGAAAAAAATGAAGCAACTCTTTTCCAGTCAATTGAATATCCTCCGGGTAAGGATTCAGTACTTAATCATTTTTTTAAGGAGCTTATTGAAATACGTGATAAAAATGGATCTGCAAGGATTTTGCACTACGGGGATTCACAGATCGAGGGTGACAGGATAACTTCATTTATACGGGAATACCTTCAGAAAAAGTTTGGTGGGAAAGGTCCGGGGTTGTTATTGCCGGGTATGGTAGTTCCTATAACAGTGTCAGTAAACACGAAAAGCTCGAAAAACTGGAAATTATTTACCTGGAAAGAGGTCAAAGATTCTATAATAAACCATAACAAACTTGGGGTAATGCTTCAGTTCTCCGGTTTCACAAATTCCACTCGTTCCGGACCGGTTGATACTTCAGAAACGATCGCAAGTTTCAATATCCGTCCCACATCTGTTTGTCAGATGCATGCAAGGTCATATGATCTATGTAGAATACTGTATGGTAATAACAAGTTTCCGGTAATCCTTCAAATTAAAGGCAACGGTTCATCGGTAACGACTGATACTCTTAAAACAATAACCACTGGTTATATATCAAAAAGCTACAGGCTTGAATCACCTGAACAGGTGGAATTTATTTTTGGGGGAGCTGCTGGTCCTGATCTGTACGGTATTGCCTTTGATGGTAGATATGGTGTGGCAATGGATAATATACCTTTGCGTGGCAGTGCTGGTCTGGAATTTACCCAAACCGATCGTGCTATGTTAAAAAAAATGTATAATGATTTGAATGTCAGCCTGGTAATGCTGCAGTTCGGAGTTAATATCGCTCCAAATATAGTGGAGAGTTATTCTTACTATGAACGTGCGTTTTACAGGCAATTGAAACTACTTAAGCAGATAAAACCTGATCTGAGTATAATTGTGATGGGCATCTCTGATATGGCAAGAAAAGAGAATGACCAGGTAGTTTCTTATCCAAATCTTGAAAAAATCCGTGATGCACAAAAAAATGCTGCTTTCAGAGCAGGTTGTGCTTTCTGGGATAGTTACGAAGCAATGGGCGGGGCAGGTTCCATGACCGGTTGGGTATTTAGTGATCCGCCCCTGGCAAGGAAAGATTTTGTCCATCTTACATATAAAGGTTCGAATAAATTGGCTGAAATGTTTCTAAACTCACTAATGAATGATTTTAGGGAATATGAGAAATCAATAAAAACAGAAAATACGGAGAATGGAGAAACACCACAGTAAGTTAGAACTGGTGATTTTAGCATTAACCTTAAATCAGGGGTCGAATAATGCATTCTTATTTTCGCATAAACAATTAATACTTAATTACTAGTCCACTCCGAAAACAGACAAAATAGAAAAATGCCACTAAGACTCAAAAACACAAAGATTCACAAAGAACGGACAATCAATTTTATAAACTTGGTGAGTTCTTTGAGTCTTCGTGCCTTTGTGGCTATAAGGACTTTTCGGGCTGAACTCAAATACATGATTTTAAAATAAATGGAATACTTAGGGCAATTATTTGAATATTCCGCTGAATTGCCTCTTCTGTTCACACAGATGAGGTTCTGGATTTTTTTCGCCGTGCTGCTCCTGGGCTATTCTGTGCTTTACAGGCCAAATATCTGGAGAAGCACATACCTCCTGGTACTAAGCCTGTTCTTTTACTATAAATCAGGTGGGTACTTTTTTTCATTATTGATCTTATCCACTGTAACTGATTATACCCTGGGCAATTTGATATACAGATCAAGATCCGGTGGGTGGAGAAG
>DAOVLD010000096.1 GCA_030631445.1 Bacteroidota bacterium | reverse complement strand
TGACCTGTTTGAAACACGGGTTGATGGAGTTGTATCTGCCGAATTGGGATTAATGGGGAAACCCGAACCGGATATTTTTACTACAGCCTGTGATAACCTTGGTGTGGATTATCATAGAGCTGTTATTGTTGAAGATGCTGTATCGGGTGTACAGGCAGGAATGAATGGAGGGTTTGGTCTCACCCTGGGACTTGCCAGGGAGGATAATGCCACCGAACTATTGATAAATGGAGCAGATATTGTTGTCGAAGATCTTTCTGAAATCAGTATAGACACAATAAATGAATGGTTTAATAAAGGTCTGGAAAATGAAAAATGGACTTTAAATTACCATGATTACAATCCTGAAAATGAACGGTCGCGTGAAGCATTATTAACAATTGGAAACGGCTTTTTTGGCACAAGAGGAGCGATGGAAGAAAGTAAAGCAAATAAAATAAATTATCCGGGTACCTATATTGCAGGATTATTTAACCGGCTTGTTTCCAGGGTTGCAGACCGGGATATTGAAAATGAAGATCTTGTAAATATACCAAACTGGCTTCCGGTTAATTTTAAGCCGGAGAATGGAGACTGGTTAATTTTTGGAAAAAAACCGAATTTTGAAATTGAGAAAATTTACCGGAAACTGAATTTCAGAACCGGACTTTTAACCCGGCAAATGATAATTAAAGACAGGCAGGGAAGAAGAACAAAAGTTGTATCTGAAAGATTTGCGAGTATGGATAATCCTCATATTGCCGGTATCAGGTATGAAATATCTCCAATGAATTATCAGGGGCCTTTATTGATAAGGTCAGGATTGCATGGTGATCATATAAATGCCGGTGTAGAAAGATATCAGCAGTTGAAGCAAAAACACCTTGAACCGGTTCTGCAAAATGGGGGAAAAGGGAAAATATCCCTGGTTGTCAAAACAATTAATTCAGGTATAACAATTGCTCAAAATGCCCGCCACGATGTTTTAATTAATAATAAAAAAACCGAATTAGAATGTAATATTAAATCCGGTAAAGGATGGGTGGCTGCTGAGTGTAATATTCATGTTGAAAAAGGACAAAAAGTTATACTTGAAAAACTTGTTTCTATTCATACATCACGGGATAAGAAAAAACAAAATCCTTTGGACAGGGCTGAAAAAGATATTGAATCAGCCGACTCATGGAACGAGATGTTTGAGAGATCGGTTAATAAATGGGAAAAGTTATGGGAAAATATGGATATAAAAATTGATCATGATCGTAATTCCCAAAAACTTGTTCGTTTGCATTTATATCATATGCTTGTGACCGCCTCAGAACACTTTGCTGATCAGGATGCCGGAATACCGCCCAGGGGTCTTCATGGAGAGGCATACCGGGGCCACATTTTCTGGGACGAGTTGTATATTCTTCCTTTATATAACATACATATGCCCGGGGTAACAAAAGCATCCCTTATGTATCGTTACAGAAGACTTGATAAAGCAAGAGAATATGCAAAAGAATACGGATATAAAGGAGCAATGTTTCCCTGGCAAAGTGGGAGTGATGGCAGGGAAGAGACACAAGTTATTCATCTTAATCCTTTATCAGGGGAATGGGGTGATGACTATAGCTCATTACAAAGACACATATCCATTGCACTGGCTTATAATGTATGGAACTATTTCGCGGCAACTCGTGATAAAGAATTTATGATTAATTATGGCATAGAGTTGTATTTTGAGATTTGTCGTTTCTGGGCAAGCAAAGCCGGATTTGACAGTGAATCAGATAGATACTCTATTTGCAAAGTTATGGGACCGGATGAATTTCATGAAAAATTCCCTGGCTCTGAAGAGGGAGGTATAAAGAATAATGCATATACAAATATCATGGTAAGCTGGCTCTTTAAAAAAGCAGAAAGCTTATGTGAACTGCTTCCCGGAGATAAAATGAGAAAAACATGTAAGAAACTTGGTTTTGAAGAAGAAGAAATTCAAAAATGGCAAGAGATAAGGAAGAAATTAAAACTGGAAATATCCGGTGAGGGATTAATTGCTCAATTTGAGGGATATTTTAAACTGATGGATCTTGATTGGGATTATTATCGTAAGAAATATAAAGATATCCATCGCCTTGACAGGATTTTAAAAGCTGAAGGGAAATCGCCTGATGATTATAAATTATCAAAACAAGCAGACTTGTTAATGTTATATTATAATCTTGATAAAGAGGAAGTTGAAGAGGTTGTAGAAGAGATGGGGTATAAATTGCCGGATAACTATTTTGAAACCAATTTTGATTATTACATTAACAGAACAACACATGGCTCAACACTTAGCCGACTGGTTCATGCCTATCTGGCAAACCTTATTAACAGAAAAAAGCTTAGTATACAATTGTTTCAGGAAGCGTTAACGAGTGATTATATCGATATACAAGGGGGTACAACAGGAGAAGGAATACATTGCGGGGTAATGGCAGGAACAGTATATTTGGTATTAAGTTCCTATGCCGGTCTTAATCTTCGATCCGATGTGGTAAAAATTTGCCCAAAACTTCCGGAATCCTGGAATAATATTAAATTTGGATTTAAATTCAGAGATGAACAATACCAGTTAGTGATTGGGGAAAAAGAAATTGAAATTTTAATAAAAAGTCCTTCGAAGAAAAAAATTAATATACATCTTTGTAGGAAGGAATTTCTCATTCCGGTTAACGTAAATAAAAAAGTTAGTATTAATTGAAAAATAGCAACTAATCAGTTAGCAGTCAACAGTCAACAGTCGGCAAAAAAGTAAATTAAGGTAAGTAAATGATAGAATGAATAAATGATGAGATTGGTGAAAAGGTGAAATTTGTAACTGTATTTTATTAATTAAAAAATGATAAACTTTGTCTTCAGATTGCCGACTGCCGACTATCGACTGAAGACTTATAAAACGCAAAGTATAATGAGATTAGCATTTTGGCATTAAAAACTTAAAACGCTGAATAGTTACGAAAAATAAAACAATATGCTGGGAGATGTATTATTAATTAAGGAAATTCATAAGGAAGCTGCAAAAACAATAAAGAAAAGAATTATTGCTGATCTGGAGAAAAAGGAAAGAAGATACAGGTATATTGTTGGAATTTCGGGTGAATCAGGTTCGGGCAAATCGGAATTAGCTCATACATTAGGCACCTTTTTGAAGGAAGACAGAATAAGAGTAAAAGTGATTCACGCGGATGATTATTATAAAATTCAGCCTTTGTTAAGAGCTGAATGGCGCCGGACAAAAGGATTTGATAAAATCGGCATTAATGAATACGACTGGATTAAAATAAAAAAAACAATACGTGACTATAAAGAAGAGCAGGAATGCATAATGCCTTGTATTGATATGATTCCCGAACAGGTGGATAAGCTGATTACTAATTTTGCAAAAATCGATCTTTTGGTTATTGATGGTCTTTATGCTATTAAAACAGAAGGTCTTGATCTAAGGGTGTTTATTGACCTGACATACCAGGAAACGAAGATATCTCAGATTGAAAGACTTAAGGAAACTTATAATAAAGAAAGAATGAAAGTACTGGAACGGGAACATATAAATGTAAAATCGTTAAAACCATTAGCTGATCTGATCGTTAATAAAAGTTATAAAGTAGTTAAAGCGAATAATAATAACAATAATAACGGCCAGAATGGCTTTTTTATTTAAAAACTTTTATTGCCTTTCTTATCTCTTTTCCTGATACGTTTTTTGTCTGTCTCAAGTCCCAGTTCTTTCCATCCCGCAATACCATTAATTAGTACATAAACATTACTGAATCCCAGGTTATTTAACAATTTAGAAGCAGTAATGCTTCTTGAAATATATGTGCAGTATATAAAAACAGGTCGTTCACGATCAAGGGTATCTGTCAAAGAGAATAATTCATCATATGTTGCTGCCAAAACAGCTCCTGGAATTCTCTCTTTCCTGTAATCTTTGTATTCACCAACATCAAGCAGTAATGGATTGGAGGATTGATGTAGCTTAATATAAAACTCATTGGGTTCCAGCAGATTAATTGTGTCAGACGGTTCCTGTTGCCCTGATGCGGAGATAACAGTAGCAGAGAACAGTAATATTATTGCAGAAAAAATTCTCATTAAAACAGGTTAAACACAATTAACAATGACTAATTTATAAAAGTTACTGTAATGGCAGGGACTCAATGATCACATAAATTTGCAGTGGTTTCGAGAGTACCGTTCAGAAAACTTTGAATTATCTCATCAGGAGATTTCTGAGGAGCCCCGGTATGTACATTAATGTTTTTATGTGTAAAATTATCAATTGCTTTTTGTCCCATTCCTCCTGCAATAACATGGGTAACTTTCTTTTCATTAAGCCAGGCAGGATAAAGATCAGGTTGGTGAGGCGGAGGGGTTATCACTTCTTTTTTTTTCACTTTTTCACCCTCTGTTTCATAAATATAGAAATGTTCACAATGTCCAAAATGAACACCCAGCAAACCATTTGACGATGGTACTGCAATTTTTTTCATAAGAGTTTTTTCTTTATGATTCATCTTTCGTAACTACTTAGTGCCTTTTGTCCTCTCCTTACTCACCTACTCAACTTCTCACCTACTCACCTTACTTAATTTTAGTCACTTTTAACTTTCAACTCCTGAACCCTTTTATTAATACTATCAAGTTCTTTTTGAAGTTGATCTGACTGGGTTTTAAGCGATTGAATTTCTTCTTCTTTGGTTAAAGGATAAGGTTCGTAATCGTAAGGGGGATAAAACGGTGTTGCCCTTCTTCCCCATCCAAAACCAAATCCCCGTCCCAATCCTCTCATTCTTCCTCTGCCCCAGCCATAACCGGCTCTGGAATTTGTATATCGCGGTACTTCATTTCCGGCGCAGTATCCTTCACCACGTCCTGTCATTGGACCTCTTCCTTCCGGTCCTGTTCTGTCAAATCCTGGCATAATAACCTCCTTTTTTTTAGTTGTATATAAATTAATAATGTATCATGTTCTGTTTACAATTAGGACAAATATGCTGGTTACAGGGTTTCCCCGGTTCATGAGGAATTTTTGTACCGCAACCAGGACAAATGCAAAAATCAGACGCTGTCCTTCCTCTCCATCTGTGTCTTCTTCCTGCTCTCCAGTTTTCAACCATTGTATTTATATGATCAATATTTTCTGAATTACAATTGGTGCATTGTTTTGGGTCTTCAGGATTTATTGTAAATACATGGAAACACCTGTTACACCGGTACCATGGTTTGTCAAAATTTACATCACCACCTTCAATAATAATAGATCTTCCTTCAACAAATGCCCGCGCAATTTTTTTTCTGACGATTTCATAAATACGTGTAAAAGTTGGCCTGGAAACCCCCATCCTCCTTGCCCCGGCAGCATGTAAAAGCCCATCATAATCAACTAGTTTAAATGCTTCATATTCCTCGATTTGTAATGATACAGGATCTTTACTCTCCCCAAAAATCCCAATGGGATGATATCCCTGTATTTTTGGGGGAATGTCAATCTTCCTGAATCTTCTGGGTCTTGGAGACATATGAAAAATATTTATCTGTTTTCAATACAAATATAATGAACATATGTTCATAATGCAAATTATTTTACATTTTTTTTCAATTATTCGGTTATTTTATGATTTGGAATGACTAAAATGACTTAAATTTTAGGCTAATCTCATTATACTTTACATTTTTGTAGATTGCCGACCGTTGACTGCCAACTGATTGTTGCCTTTTTTTTACCTTTGTTAAACCGCTTTATTTCTTGTATTATGCAAATGGTGCGTCTTATAGAAGATTTTATTAATTTATTTTATCCAAAACTTTGTGCTGCTTGTGGTGCTCATTTGTTACAGCAGGAGAAATTTATTTGCACACAATGCTTATATAACTTACCAAAAACGAATTATCATCATATAAAAGAAAATCCGGTTGAGCAGGTTTTCTGGGGACGGGTAGATATAACTGCTGCAACAGCATATTTTTTATTTGAGAAAGAGAGCAGGTTTGCGAAAATAATTCACCAGTTAAAATACCTTGGAATGAAAGAAATAGGGATTGAAATGGGCAAAATATTTGGTGCGGAATTAAAAGAAACCTCCCGGTTCAATAAAGTGGATTTAATAATTCCTGTTCCATTACATTGGAAAAAGCAGAAGAAAAGAGGATATAACCAGAGTGAGTTTATTGCATCAGGAATAGCCGAAAGCATGGGCAAACCATTAAATACTAACATATTGTACAGGGCTGTAGAAACCGAAACACAAACCCGGAAATCACGGTATGAACGGTGGGAAAATGTAGAAAATATTTTCAGGTTAAAGTCTGTTGATATAATTACCGGGAAACACATCCTTCTGATAGATGATGTAATTACTACAGGGGCTACTCTTGAATCCTGTGCAATAACCTTATTAAAAGAAAAGGATACGAAGGTCAGTATAGCTACCCTGGCAATGGCTTGATATGCAGTGTTGCTGTGAAGTAATGAGGTAATGAAAAGTTTATAAGTTTAGGAGTTGAGAAGTTTGAAGAGTCGAAGAATTTATTAGTTAAGAATTGTGTTGCAGGTAGTTATTAGAAAACCCATAAAAATAATAACGTTATTAATAACGGCATTAATTACGTTATTAAATTATCTTTCTTTACAAATGTCAGTATAGTTCCTCTGGCAATGGCATAATATACGGGATTAGGTATTTTCTTCTCCCCACTTAAAAGAATCAGTCATTATATCTGCCAGTTGCAATACACGATTCACTACAGTATCAACAAGATCTTCGATACTGCCGGGCTTGTTATAAAATGAAGGAATAGCGGGACAAATAATACCCCCTGCCTCGGTAATAATTTTCATGTTATTGATGTGGATAAGATTAAATGGTGTTTCCCTGGGTACAAGGATG
>DAOVLD010000114.1 GCA_030631445.1 Bacteroidota bacterium | reverse complement strand
GTTGTTCTCGGTATATTTGATTATTCCAGAAAATACTATTGGCAAATGTTTTTCTGGAGCCTGTATAACAAGCCGAAACTATTTCCACTGGCTATCAGATATTCAATTTACGGTTATCATTTTAGAAGAGTATTTAAGAATGGAAGAATGGAATAATGGAAAAGTGGAATAATGGGAAGAAATAAAGAAATAAAGAAAGAAAGAAAATAAGAATGGAATGATGGAACGATGGAACGGTGGAACGATGGAATAAATTAATCTCTATTTACGCATTTAATCATTCAACAATGAAAGCATTACAAATCGGAGATCTTCACATTAAAATACCTGTTATACAAGGAGGAATGGGTGTTGCTATATCACTTTCAGGACTTGCATCAGCTGTTGCTAACGAAGGAGGCGTAGGTGTAATTTCTGCAACAGCAATTGGTATGACAGAACCTGACTATAAAAAGAACTTGCGCGAAGCAAACAAAACTGCCTTAAGACGAGAAATACGAAAAGCGAAATCATTAACTGATGGAGTTTTAGGAGTAAACCTGATGGTAGCTACTTCAGATTATGAGGAAATGTTGAGAATTTCAATAGAGGAAGGAATTGATATAGTATTTGCCGGAGCAGGGTTACCATTAAGGAAACCTGTAGCATTACATGAAAATAATAAAACAAAATTCGTTCCCAAAGTATCATCAGCAAAGGCAGCAAGACTTATTTTCCAATACTGGGCAAACAAATATAATAGCATACCTGATGCTGTTGTTGTAGAAGGTCCTCTTGCAGGGGGGCACCTGGGATTTAAGAAAGATGATTTGGAAAATCAAAAATTCCATCTGTCAAACCTGATCTCAGAAACTGTATCAGAAATGAAACCTTTTGAACAAAGATTTGGTATTGAAATCCCGGTAATTGCCGCGGGGGGAATATACAACGGAGAAGATATGTATAAGATTATGCAATTTGGAGCAAAAGCAGTAAAGATAGGAACCAGGTTTGTAACCACCTATGAATGTGATGCCTCAATTGAGTATAAGGAAAGTTATTTAAAATGCAAAAAGGAGGATATAACAATTATTGATAGTCCTGTTGGTCTGCCCGGCAGGGTAATTATGAACGATTTTGTGAAAAAGATTCAAAACGGATACACTAAACCGGTAAAATGCCCATGGAAATGTCTTAAAACCTGTAACTTCAAAGAAGTTCAGTATTGTATTGCCGAAGCCCTGTTCAATTCAGCAAGAGGCAATATGTCAGAAGGATTCTCATTTGCAGGTTCCAATGCGTATCTGGCAACCAAAATACAAACAGTAAAAGAGACAATAGATGATTTGATTTTTGAGTATAACACGAAAAAATATAAATCTGGCACGTTAAAAGGTAAACATGCTTCTGAATGTCATTCAGTATGAAATAAACAGATATAGTATAGTTGAATGATCAATCCTTAAAAACACCACTTTTCATAACTTATATCTATACGGACAGAGTTTTTGTCTTTATGATCAGTCTCTGATAAACAGGGAATTTTATTTACATTTGGCAATTAATGAAATAGGTCTGATTATCCTGGATATTTAATTCTCCATGAAAATATATTCCCATTCAGATTTATTGTCTCACATAATTTCGCCAAATGAAAAGTGTCTTGTTTGTTATCATGTTGGTTTTTGCATTCGCAAGTGCTAATGCACAAAAACAGGTAACTGCTTTCAGGGTTAAAACCCCGATTCTTATAGATGGGATAATTGATACTTACAACTTTTCAGATAGCGCAACTTCTTTTATTCAGCTTGAACCTCAAAAGGGAATAGCTGCCTCGCGCAGAACGGTTGTTTATTTTGGATACGACAGTCTGAATATTTATATTTTCTGGAAATGCTATCAACCTTCTGATGAAATTGTGGCTAAGATACAGTCACGCGATCAGCTTGAAAAAAGTGATGATCTGGTTTTGGTAATGCTGGATACCTATAACGACAACACCAGTGCATATGGTTTTGCCGTTAACCCACTTGGTTCACAAATCGATCTGAAGTTTACCGATGATGGAAGAAACATGGATATAAACTGGGATACTGAATGGCAAAGTGCAGTTAAAATATTTTCATGGGGTTGGACAGTAGAAATGGCTATCCCGTTTAAAAGCCTGAAATACAAAAAAAACCTGAACCAATGGGGTATCAATTTTGGAAGGATCATACGGTCAAATTCAGAAACTTCATACTGGTCGGGAGAAATGAACAAAGACTTCAGGATTTCGCAGAGCGGAGTGTTGGCAGGAATTGAAACACCGGGAGCAAAAAGCAATATCACCCTGTTCCCCTATTCTACATTAAGGTATGAAAATAGTGACTTTTCGGGTAAGTACAATGAGGTTATTCCGGCAGTTGGTGGTGATCTTCAATGGCAGTTTTCATCCAATATATCAGCAAATGCAACTTACAATCCCGATTTTGCCACTGTTGAAGCAGATGAGGAACAAATCAATCTTTCGAGATATGAATTGAGCTATCCTGAAAAGCGATTGTTTTTCCAGGAAGGAAATGAAATGTACAGGACCAGGATAAGAACTTTTTATTCCCGCCGGATTGGCGATATTGATTGGGGCGGTAAAGTTACGGGGAAAATCGGTGATTATGGTTTCAATGTTCTTGCAGCCCACAGTCCGGAAATTGCTGATGAAGATCAGCCCGGTGCATTCTTTACTGCTGCCAGGGTTAAAAAAGACATTCTTAAATCCTCTACCATAGGATTAACATTAGTCGACAAATCGTGGGATGGCGGATATGCACGGTCTCTTAGTGCGGATTATACTCTGAATCTTGGGAAAACATGGAAATTAACAGGACAACTTGTTGGTAGCTGGCCCGGTGATTTTAAAACACATAGTGCCTGGTTTATGCGATTTGTCCGCGAAAGTAACGTTTATCATTTTCACTTCCGTTATACAAATATTGGTGAGAATTTTATGGATAATATGAATCAAACAGGTTTTGTAAGGGATGACGACCGCAGAGAAATTGATAGTGACCTTGAGTACACATGGTGGTTACAAAACAATATCTTTAACTACATAGAGGTATTGTCAGTTAACAATCTTTTCTGGAGCCACACTGGTACACTTAAGAGTTGGTATTTTTACGACATAGTAAAATTTTACTTTCAAAACCGCATTAGCCTGAAATATACTTACAACAATGAATTCAAGCTCTTCGATAAAAAATACTATAACCACAAACACACCCTGACGCTGGGTTATAATACCGATGAATGGAGTTCAGCCCAGGCATCTTATACTTTTGGCAGGAATTTCGACAGGGATTTTTTACTGGCATCCGGTAGTGCACGTATGAAATTTTCGAAGAAACTGGCATTTGAGTACAGTGCTAATTATTTAAAGTTCTCACCTGATACTACAAACCAGTCAGCATTCATTAATATTATTTCGCTTAACTATAACTTCACAAAAGATCTCTGGATAAAATTATTTGCACAAAACAATACAAATGACAACAGATTTTATATTTACGGACTGTTCGGATGGAGGTTTAAACCGCCATTCGGAGCTATATACCTGATATATACCCGGAATGAAATGAAACTGGTGCCGGACAATATTTACCAGAATTCAGATATCATTTTTCTAAAACTAACATACCCTATCAGTATTACAAGATAAGACAATTATAACTATTCAGTGCCTTAAGTTTGGAATGCCTAAAATTCAAAATGCCTAGAATGCTTAAATGTCTAAATGAAGAAGTGTCTAAAGTTTAGTTCACTTTAAGTACTGATTAGTTATATTCTACTTTGACAGATTGAAATTTTTCGGCTTCATTTACCCCTGACACTGAAGAGAAAAAGCTGAATTAAATTAAAATTTTTATAACAAAGCACGTACAAAACTTTCCTTTTTGCAACGAGCAGCTTATCAAATATTTTTTCTACTTTAGGCACAATAATATTTAATATCTACAATTATGAAAAAAGTATCTGTTTTATTTTCCGGTCTGCTCTTTTTATTGATTACCGGCTGTTCAACTGACAACATAATAAAAGTTGCCTGTATTGGAGACAGCATAACGTATGGATCAGGAATCAAGAACCGTGTCCATAATAGCTACCCTGCACAACTTGACAGTATTCTCGGTATAGCCTATGATGTTAGAAATTATGGTATTAGTGGTCGTACAATGTTGAAACACGGAGATTATCCTTATTGGGATGAGGAGATCTATCGCTGTGCCAGGGAATTTAATCCCGATATTGTCATTATCAAATTAGGCACAAATGATACCAAACCCCGTAACTGGAAATATTCTGATGAATTTGAACAGGATTATCGAAAAATGATAATCGACTTCCAATCGCTGAGTTCTGCTCCGGAAATACTGCTATGCTATCCGGTCCCGGTATTTGAAACCCGCTGGGGAATCAGTGATTCAGTAGTTGTTTATGGTGTTATACTGGCGATAGATAACCTTGCTGCTGAATTTGACCTGAAAATTATCGATCTGTACGAACCATTTGTTGACGACGAAAATCTGTTTCCTGATAAGATCCATCCTGATGCTGAAGGAGCGAGGCAAATGGCTGAAATTATTGCTAGTATAATCCGGAAAAACAAATAAATCATATTTGCCTTAAAACATATTACAACTAATTAAAACACAAATATTTAACCTGGCTTTATACTAGTGAAAAGCTTCTTATATACTTTACTCTTTCTATTTGTTCTTATAAATATCCAACCATTATACGGTCAGGCTATAAAAGGAAAAATAACTGATAACGATGGTCAGTCAATACCATTTGCTACAGTTTATATTAAAGAACTTACCAAAGGATCGACCGCAAATCCTGATGGCAACTTTGACCTGAAGATCCCTGAGGGACAATACTCCATTGTAATAAGTGCTCTTGGTTATAAACCTGAAACCAGGCGCATTGAGGTGAATAATGAAACAATTGAACTTGATTTTATTCTCACAGAACATACCTATAAAATTAAAGAAATCCGGATCTATTCGGGTAGTGAAGACCCGGCTTACATGATAATGAGAAAAGCAATAGGGCTTGCGCCATACTACCTGAACCAAATAAACCACTATTCCGCCGAGGTATATCTGAAAGGTTCAATCATTGTTCTCAAAATACCAAAGTTGCTTCAGAATGTGATGAAGGTAGAGGCAAATGAAAATGAAGTGGAGATTGGAAGAAATTATGTTGAAGAATCGCTTAATGAAATAATTTTCGATGCTCCGGATAAATATAACCAACGCGTTATTTCTTTCAACACCTCATTCCCCGGAGATAACGAAGTCGATGCTATGGGTTTTGTTAAAAGTAGTTTTTACCAGCCAACTGTTGATATGGCAATTTCTCCCCTGGCACCAAATGCTTTTTCACATTACAGGTTCAAATACGAAGGAGTTTCTTTCGAAGGTAATTATGCAATAAATAAGATTAAAGTCACACCACGAAGAAAAAGCCAGCAACTTTTCACCGGTTATCTGTATATTGTCGATGACTATTGGAATATTCATAGTGTTGACCTTACAGTAGAATTATTTGTTGGTCCGATCAGAATACGACAGCTTTATACTCCTGTAAAGGATAATGCCTGGCTTCCGGTAAGTTACAACATGGATGTAAAAGCTTCCGTTATTGGAATAAAAGCAAATGTCAGTTACCTCAGTTCAGTCAGGTATTCCGATATTGAAATCAACCGGGACATTACTCCTCCCCTTGCTCTGCAGGAAACAATTAAAAAACCTGAGCCGGTTGACGAAAAGCCTGATCCTGCTAAGGATAAAAAGATCACTGAACAGATAGAAAATATCCTGAGCAAGGAAGAAATGTCGAACAGGGACATGATTAAACTTGCAAGATTGATGGATAAGGAAATAAAAAAGGATAAGCATGATGATAAATCACTTGAGATAAAAGAAACGACTACCCACATAATTGAAAAAGATGCCAAAAAAAGGGATAGTACATACTGGAATACAATCAGACCAATCCCTTTAACTGAAAATGAACTACTTGGTTACAGAGTAAGAGATTCTGTTTTACTTGCAAAATCGGACACTACAATAGGTGCCGATACGTTGAAAAAACAAAAAAGCAGGATCATCAAATTTGCAGGAAATCTCCTGTTTTCGCCACTTTTTAAGGAAATTAGATTTTTGGCTC
>DAOVLD010000201.1 GCA_030631445.1 Bacteroidota bacterium | reverse complement strand
TGCTAAACACCGGTGCCTCGTTTGGAGTTGAAACGTCAGACAGCCTTGTGAATAATGGAACAGGAAAAAACTATGGCCTTGAGTTTACCCTGGAGAAATTCTTCAGTAAAAATTATTATTATTTATTCACCCTTTCATTGTTTGAATCAAAGTATACGGGTAGTGATGGAATTGAAAGAAATACAGCATTTAATGGAAATTTCGTGTTCAACTCCCTGCTTGGAAAAGAATTCAATCTGAACAACCGATCTGTATTGTTTTTTGATCTGACAGTTACCTGGGCAGGAGGACGACGTTATACTCCTGTAGATTTGGAAGCGACAATAGCCCAAAATAGTGATTTTTACTATGATATGATTTATAAAGAAAACGAAGCGTTCAGTAAAAAATTCTCAAGCTATTTAAAAGCTGATATTAAACTCGGTTACAGAAATAACTCAAAAAAAGTAGCGCAGGAATGGATGTTATATATTGAAAATGTTACTAATCATAAGAATCCACTTATGCAGTTTTATGATTCTGAGACTCAGACAGTAAAACTCGTATATCAGCTTGGATTTTTTCCAATGATGCAATATAAGATATATTTTTAGTACCGGGTAATGGTTTGCCGAAACGGATTGCTTCGGGGCTACCTCAAAAGTCTTTGTGGTTCTTTGTGACTTCTTAGTGCAACTTTGTGGTATAGCTCTTAAATAGTTGTTACACAAAGAGCCACAAAGAAATCACAGAGTTACACAGAGTTAAAAAATATAGTTAACGGTTTACTTCGTTCGAAAAAAATTTGTAATTTTAGTCCAAACAAAAAAAAACTATTATGGAAGTACTCGAATCTGAAAACACCGGTCAGGTAAAATATGCCGGTTTCTGGTTACGCTTCGTCGCCTATCTTATTGATGACATTATTCTTGGCGCAATAGGGTTTGTTATCTCATTACCCTTTATCGGCGCTATTATCTTCTCCGGTATCGCTCTTTCTGAACTTGACGATGGCGATGGGTCAAAACTATTTGGTATAGCAGGCATTATTGGATCTGTTTTACTGCTAATTATAACAATAACTGCGGTAGGCTGGCTTTATTTTGCTCTTATGGAATCATCAAAACAACAGGCAACATTAGGTAAGATGGCGCTTAGTCTGAAAGTCACTGACATGGAGGGAAACAAGATATCATTCGCAAGAGCAACAGGCCGCTATTTTGGAAAGATAATTTCAAATATGATATTTATGATCGGTTATATTATGGCAGGGCTTACCGAGAAAAAACAGGCTCTGCATGATATGATTGCAGGTTGCCTTGTGATCAGGGCTTAAACCGGGTTAACAGATAAAAATCATGCAATTATTCCCAAATTCCACCTGATCGGCATTTTCAATTAATGCCGGTGCTACATATGTTTTTTTCTCCTGATCAAGAGGTATTGCTTTCCCGGTCAAAAGTATTACCAGCTTATCTTTTAATAAAACATCCTTTTCTTTCTCAGGATTAACTACTTTCCCCTTTTCCAGAAGGTCTCTTAATTGTGATTGTCGCCAGTAACTATAAGGTTCAATATCCCGTAGCAGGTTTTCAGCAAGACGGAATCCACCAATCCTCCAAAGCCGCTTAGCCAGGATTGATGACTCCCTCATTATCTCCCTCATATTAGCGGAAGACATCCAGAGTACAGTAACAGGAGATTCTGCACTAACTTCAGCCGTTCTGGGCAAACCTGTTAAACCTGCCATTTCACCAATAAAACTTCCATGACTAAGAATATCCAGTACTTTTATCTTATGAGTTACCTTTACTGTACCACGTGCTATAAAGTAAAACCCATCACTATGTCCGCTTTCCTTGATTATTTTATCTCCAACCGAATAGACTTTAGTCTGGAAAAGTTTGACGATCATGTCCAGAGTAGATGGACCAAGCCCTTGCAACCATTTTACATCTTTTAATAACTCAATTGCATCAGGCAAATCAACTGAAGGAGGTGAATCCATCAATCTCTTCATCCTTTCTTCAATTTTAGAAATCATCTTCTTTGCCTCATCACTTTCGAGCCTGCCATTTTTCTGCAGCCGTTCAACTGTCCTCCTTTCATAGTTCAGCATAGACCGTATTGCCTGACGGGTAGCTACGGCAGTGTATATTTCCGGGAAACTTTTTCTCAGGTTTCGAAGGAAAGTTTGTCCATGTATCCTGTTTTCATTGATTTCCTCTTCAATGATCACGAGCGTTTCTTCTTCTTCCTTCTTACTTTTATTTGAAGAATCTGATTTCAATTGTCTCCCCATACTCTCTATAAGTTTCAACGCCTCTTCCTGTGCCTCAACAAATCCCCTGGCACTGTCATAACTAATGGCCAGTCTTTCAAAGAATTCCCGTTTAGCAAATTTTCCAATTAAGGGTATAGATTGCATTTTATTGAGCAATTTCGGGGTTTTCCAGGATTCCTCCAGATCCTTTCTTTCTGAAAGCGAAATCATTCCCCCGGCATCCAGAATATCACTGATGCCGTCTGATAGCCTTCTGACAGAAACAGGTCCCAGCAACCCATCCCTGAACTGGTGCCAGTAGGCACTTTTTTCCTTTTCCAATACCCGTCTGCGGGTTTCAGCAATTGTCTCAATTTTCAGGTCCTGTTCATCAAACTTCTCTTCCTCTAATGGCAGATAATCCTTTACCGCTTTCCAGTTAGCCCTGCTCATAAACCTGTCCTCTTTCAACTTTTCAATTGTGTTTTCCGTGCTCTGTCGCAGGTACTGGTTAGCATTTGACAGCATTGCTGCTTTTGCAGGAGATATTTTCGTTAAACCCAATTTATTAACAAGAAGTCCTATAGTTGTTGCATTTACCAGCAATGTAAGAGTAACAATTCCGGCTGTTAGAAAAAGGAACTGATTCCTGATCTCTTCCGGGATAGCGCTCTCGTTCGCAACAATAAGTGCAAGTGCCAACCCTATGGCGCCACGCAGTGCGCCCCACCATAATACATAAGAGTCTTTTCCGGATAATCCGTACCCTGTTCGTTTCATCACCGGGAAAAACATAGCTATTACGATAGCCCTTATGATGTGTATCCCAACATAAATTATTCCAAGAATCAGAAAATCATTACCGGAAAAAACTACTCTAAGTGCAATAACTACACCAACAATCAGGAAAATAAGTGTATTAGCAATAAAAGCCGCCAGCTCCCAGAACTCATGAAGGAAATGTTCAACTTCCGGACTTATTCTTGTCCGGCCTATACTTGCCATTGCCAAGCCCAGTGTTACCAAACCAAGTACACCGGAAACATGGAAAAAATGTTCACAGACATAAAAAGTCATATATGCAGCTGCAATAATCACACTAATTTCAACAAGTGCATCATTGAACACTCTTCTTACCCAGTTAATAGTCACACCCCCGATAATAATACCAACCAGAATGCCTCCAACCGCTACTCTGAAAAATTCAATGATGGGTGAAGTTTCAACAACTTCACCGGTTATCCCTACCAGAAATACCATAAACAGAACTATTGCCGTACCATCATTGAGTAATGATTCTCCTTCAATAAGGGTTCCGAGCTTTTTGCTTGCTCCCAAATTTTTCAGAAGAGATACAACAGCTACAGGGTCAGTTGCACTCACAACCGCCCCGAACATAAGAGCTATTGGCCAACCCCATCCTGCTAACCCTATCCCGGCTAAATCAAGTCCGATTGCAAGTGCAGCGGTAAGAACCATAGCAATGAGAATGCCCGGTATAGCAAGTATTGAAGCATTACCAACTGATTTTTTGAATGTATGAACATCCAATGCAAACGCAGCTTCAAAAATCAGGGTAGGCAAAAAAACGAATAAGATAACATGCGGATCAATGTTACCCGCCCATTCCACCGCGTTGCTTAAAAACTTAACATTAATATGAACCGATCCGATAGACCATGTGTCAAACCAACCAATGCGTGCTGCAACGCCAAGCCCTATGCCAATAATAAGTAAGCTAACTGTAAAAGGTAATGGGCTTTTTCTTAATCCCTGCCGTGTAGC
>DAOVLD010000262.1 GCA_030631445.1 Bacteroidota bacterium | reverse complement strand
GGTGCAACTGCTGTACAGATTGGAACAGCTAATTTTATTGATCCCCGTGTTACAGTTAAAGTGATAAATGGCATCGAAGATTATCTTGTTGACAAGGATATTACAGATGTTAATGATCTTGTTGGTGCGTTGAAAATCCCCGGACAACTATAAATACCTTTGTTTTAAGGTGAAATAAGTCCATATAAGAACAAATCTCCGTTTACATATGTGTAATCACCTTTGTTTGTAAAAATGCCTGAGAAGGGTTGAAAATGCTCCCTTCGGTCGCGTCAAGTACTTCGGCTGAGTCTTAGCCTTAGCCTCAGCCTTCTTAATAGCCTTCTTAATAGCCTTATTGAAAAAATTATTTTCCAATTATTTGATTTATCCCTGAGATTTGTGTAATTTGTAAACAAATGTTTTTATATTGTGCTTATATAGTTAAAAGCATATTGAAACCGAGAGGTTTACACTATATAAATCAATAATAATGAATTTGATAAAACCCCAAGTTATGAAAAAGTCTGTTTTAATTGTTTTTATTGCAATGTTATTTGCTATTTCAGGATGTTCTAAAAAATCGGGCGATATTGAAGCCGAAAAAGCTGCTATTAAGAAAGTCCTCATTTATGAAACTTCTGCATATCTGAAACAGGATCTTGTGGGAGTATTAGATGTTTTTTCCCAGGATGAGAATACTATATACCTTTCGGTAGGAAGCCTGGGATATAAGGAAATAATTGGATTTAAGGATATTACGAAACATTTTAGGGCCAGTAGCAAGTCTGACTGGTCGGCTTATACCGATTATGTGGTTGAAAAGTCAAACTGGAATATTAACATCAGCGGGAATAATGCCATGGTCTATTTTAACCAGACAATGCACTTTAAGATGAATGGTGAACCGATGGATACTCACTCCAAGGAAATACGGTTTATGGAGAAGAAAAAAGGGGAGTGGAAGATCGTTATGCTTGCATGGATTGATATGTCATTCTTTGAAAAAGATGTTGAAGGAAAAACTTTCTAAATTCCTGGTAATAAACCAAATTGCTTTTTAAAATTCTGATAAATATTTAATTATATCCGGGGTATTTCTGCCCCGGTTTTTTTCGTAACGAGAGTATATGCATTAGTATTTGTTTTTAAAGTCAACTATTTTTTTAAATAACAGAAAACCTCAAAACAGGAAACAAGAAACCTCTGGCCTCGAACCTTAAACTATATTTTATTAACCCAAATAATTATATTATGAAAAAACTAAGTTTTCTAATTCTGCTTCTGATACCTTTTCTTTTTTTTGGCTGCCAAACCGGAAAACAACAAAAGATTAAGCAGTACTCCATCAACCAGTTTATGGAGAATACTTCTGTTTTCGGAAGCTCTTTTTCTCCCGATGGGAAAAAGATATTGTTTACAAGTAATAAAACAGGGGTTTATAATGCATTCGAGGTAAGTGTTGAGGGTGGTGAACCACAGCAAATTACCGACCGGCAGGAGTCAACCTACGGAATGTCATATTTTCCTGAAGACGAGCGAATTATGTTAACCTCAGACAAGGGTGGTAACGAGATAAATCACTTGTTTGTAAGGGAAACCGATGGGTCAATTCATGACATAACTCCCGATTCAACAGCCAGGGCATCATTCGGAGGGTGGAGCCACGACAGGAAAAGCTTCTTTTATCTCTCCAATAAACGCGATCCGAGGTTTATGGACCTGTTTGAAGTTTTTCTTCATACCATGGACCCTGCAATGATCTTCGAGAATAATAAAGGTTTCAATTACGGGTCAATCTCTGAAGATAAAGAACTTATGGCTTTGACCAAAACTATCACCCAGTTGAATAACAATATGTTCCTGTATAATTTTGAAACCGGTGAAACAAAACTTCTGTCTGAACATGAAGGGGATATAACCTTTTCTCCGGTTGATTTCAGTGCGGATAACAAACATCTCTACTACCTCACTGATGAGAATAGCGAATTCAAGTACCTGATGAAGATGGATTTAACTACAGGTGAAAAGGAAAAAGTATTTGAAGCCGAATGGGATATTATATATGCATATCATTCATACCATCATAAATACAGGGTTATTGGGATCAACAGGGATGCACAAACCGTGATTAAAATGTTTGATATGGCTACCGGGAATGAGGTTGAATTCCCTGAATTGCCGGGACAGAATATTACATCGGTTAATATCTCTGATAATGAAGATAAAATGGCATTCTACGTTAGTAACTCGCGCCAGCCATCTAACCTGTATATCTATGATTTCGAAACCGGTGAATATCAAAAACTTACTAATAGTCTTAATCCTGAAATCAATCCGGATTGGCTGGTTGACGGTGAGGTAGTCCGGTATCCCTCATTCGACGAGGTTGAAATTCCTTCAATTCTCTATAAACCGGTTAATGCTTCTGAAAAAAACAAGGTTCCTGCATTGGTTGCAGTTCATGGCGGACCGGGTGGGCAGTCAAGGATTGGTTACAGAGCCAGTTACCAGTATCTTGCAAATCATGGATATGCTGTTATTGCTGTTAATAACAGGGGAAGCACCGGTTATGGCAAGACTTTTTATGCCATGGACGACCTGAAACATGGTGAAGACGATCTTCAGGATTGCATCTATGCCAAAGATTTCCTGGCTGAAACCGGCTGGGTAGATACGAATAAGATAGGTATCATTGGCGGATCATATGGTGGTTATATGGTAGTTGCAGCACTTGCATTTACACCTGAGGCATTTGATGTAGGTGTTGATATCTTTGGTGTTACTAACTGGCTCAGGACTTTAAAAAGCATTCCAAGCTGGTGGGAAGCCCAGCGAGAAGCTCTTTATGCTGAATTGGGCAACCCGGAGACAGACTCAGCATACCTTTACAAAATTTCTCCTCTTTTTCATGCTTCTAACATTATTAAACCACTGATAGTTCTGCAGGGAGCGAACGACCCCAGGGTACTGAAGGTGGAATCGGATGAAATTGTGGAAATAGCCCGTAACAATGGAGTACATGTGGAGTATGTTGTATTTGATGATGAAGGACATGGTTTCAGGAAGAAAAAAAATGAAATTGAATCGTGGGGAAAGATACTGGCGTTCCTGGATAAGTATCTCAAGGGCGAAGAGTAGGTAGAAGT
>DAOVLD010000279.1 GCA_030631445.1 Bacteroidota bacterium | reverse complement strand
GGTATGGCTCAGAAGAAAAAGACCGAGATCCAAATAATTCATTCCAATACACTTGAGTATAACGAAAAATTCGGACCTGATCTTAAAAAATTGATTGGAGAGGTAGAACTACAACACGAAGATGTATTTATGTATTGCGACAGCGCATATCTTTATAATAAACAAAACCTGGTGGAAGCTTTTAGTAATGTTTATATCCGTCGTGGAGATACTCTTCATCTTTATGGTGATTTTCTTCGGTATGAAGGGGAAGTGAAACTTGCCATAATCAGACATAACGTAACACTTATTGATAATGAAGCTGAATTAAATACGGAATTTCTGGATTATGATCTGAACACAGATGTAGGATATTATTTTAATGGTGGCACTATTTTATCAGACGAGAATACCCTTAGTAGTATCCGGGGTAACTACAACACAAAACAAAAAGAGTTTCACTTTAAAGACAGTGTAGTAATTGTAAATCCTGATTATACTATTTTTTCTGACACAATGAAATACAATACCGTTTCAGAAATTTCATATTTCTTTGGACCAACTGAAATAATTGGCGACAGCAGTTATCTTTACTGCGAAGATGGTTGGTATAATACAAAGACTGATATCAGTAACCTCAGAAAAAACGCCCTGGTAAAATCTAAGAATCAAACAGTTAAAGGAGATTCAATTTATTATGAGAAAATAAACGGATATGGAAAAGCCTATGGGAATGTTGAATTGACTGATACATTAAAAGATGTAATTATTAGAGGAAATTTTTCAGAATATTTTGAACAGCCGGAAAGATTCTTTGTAACTGACAGTGCTGTATTTATTCAAATTACCAGCACCGATAGTCTCTTTATTCACGCTGATACTCTCAGGTCTTTTATGGATTCAACAGAAACATACCGCATAGTAAGTGCATATTACCATTGTAAAATGTATAAGGATGATTTTCAGGCTAAATGCGATTCAATGGTTTATTCATTCCGGGATTCAGTTATCCACTTGTATAATGATCCCGTTCTGTGGTCAGAAAAAAATCAGTTAACCGCCGATTCTATTAAAATTTTTACAAAAAACGGGCACGCTGATCACCTGGAAATGTACAATAGCGCATTCATTATTACACAGGAAGACAGTATTCGGTTCAATCAGATTAAAGGCAAAAATATGATTGCATTTTTCCGGGACGATGACCTTTACCGGATAAATGTTACCGGTAACGGTGAAACAATTTATTATACTATTGACGAAGAAGAGATAATAGGAGTAAACCAGGCACTTTGCAGTGACATTATTATTTACCTTGAAAACGAGGAAATAAGTAAAATCAGCTTTCTTGTCAAACCAGATGGTATTATGACCCCACCGGGTGATGAAGATCCTGAAAAACTTAAACTTGAGGGGTTTAGTTGGCTGGAATCATTCCGGCCTTTAAATAAATGGGATATTTTTAAATGGAAATAGGCGTAAAGAACCTGTTCGGTTAATACTCATCCTCGTTAAAAAAGAAATCATCTTTACTGGGATAGTCAGGCCATATATCTTCAATGCTTTCATATATTTCATCCTCATCTTCAATCTCCTGAAGATTTTCAATTACTTCTAACGGTGCCCCGGAACGGATTGCATAATCGATTAATTCATCTTTAGCTGCAGGCCAGGGAGCATCTTCCAATTTTGACGCTAATTCAAGTGTCCAATACATTTATGCTCAATTTTAGATCCCTTTAATAAATGAACCTCCTGAAAAATTGTGCAAATATATAAAAATATATATCAAATAATCAAATGGGGAAACTTATTTTTTTGAACCGGGATGCCAATGAATTTCTGTTATCTTAAAATCTTTGGTAAGCTTACGGGAAAGGACAAAGAGATAATCAGATAACCTGTTGAGATACCTGGCACATATCCTGCTCTTCTTACCAATGCTATCAATTGCCAAAACTTTTCTTTCAGCTCTGCGGCAAACACATCTCGCTATGTTACAATATGAAATAATTGTATTTCCTCCGGGGATAATAAATGAAGATAAAGTTTCAAGGTTTTTGTCTATGGAGTCTATCTTATCTTCAATACTAATAATATCCTTTTCTTCAAGTCCGGGTACAATAACTTTATTGTCAGGATAATCTGAAGCTAAAACCGCAGCAGCGGTCATAAGACAACTTTGAATCCACTCAAGAAAAGATTTATCATCATCATTGATCTTTTGAACCCTAATCAACCCAATATAAGAATTCAATTCATCAACCGATCCGTATGCTTCAATTCTTACATGGTTTTTCGGCACTCTTGCACCTCCGGCTAATGATGTTTCTCCCTGGTCTCCTGTCCCGGTATAGATCTTCACTTTAGTTAGCTATATAGTTAAATGGTTAATAGTTACTTGTTACTCTTAACTCGTAGCTCTTCGCACTCTGCTCTATGACTACTTACTACATACTATTTACTTCTTACTCTCTTCGCTCTCTGCTCTTCGCTCTCTGCTTTTTTATTACTTGTGTCTGAATCAACCATACCATCAATCAACCTGATAATTCTGTTAGCACGTTGAGCAATACCCTCTTCATGAGTAACAAGTATAATAGTATTCCCTCCCCCATGTATCTGGCCAATTACATCCATAATGTCATTTGAAGTTTTAGAATCAAGGTTTCCTGTGGGCTCATCTGCCAAAATAATTGAAGGATGATTAACCAGTGCCCTTGCCATTGCAACCCTTTGACGTTGTCCTCCGGAAAG
>DAOVLD010000172.1 GCA_030631445.1 Bacteroidota bacterium | reverse complement strand
TGTACTAAGGGAAGGTTCAACCTTACATTTAAGCACCTTAAGTGAATTTGGATTAATAAATTCTTTATAATCATCATCTTTCTGCCCTGCTGGATCAGGATGATCAAAAAGGCGGTCATACATTCTTACTTCAGCATTTACAGCATGTGGTGCAGAGACCCAGTGAAGAGTTCCCTTAACTTTCCTCTGGCTGCCGCTGCCACTTTTTGTATCCGGATCGTAAGTGCAATATAATTCTGTGATCTCCCCGGTCTCCGGATTTTTTTTGAAATCATCACATTTAATAATATACGCACTTTTCAGTCGAACTTCACGACCGGGGGCAAGCCGGAAAAATTTTCCGGGAGGATCTTCCATAAAATCACTTTTTTCAATTAATATCTCCCTGGAGAATGGGATAGTGCGGCTCCCCATGCTTTCATCCTCAGGATTATTTATTGTTTCCAGGTTTTCGGTTTTTTCTTCAGGGTAATTTGTAATGATCACTTTCAGCGGGTCGAGAACTGTCATTACCCTTGGAGCTTTTTTGTTCAGGTCGTCTTTCACGGCATATTCAAGCAGGGCTACATCTATCACATTGTCCCTTTTTGCGACTCCTACCCGGTTGGAAAAATTACGTATAGATTCAGGGGTATAACCACGCCGTCTCAGTCCAGAAATAGTTGGCATGCGTGGATCGTTCCAGCTGTTTACATAACCTTCATTAACCAGCTCAAGCAATTTACGTTTACTCATAATGGTATAGCTCAGGTTCAGGCGTGCAAATTCAGTTTGCACAGGTCTGTAATCCCCTTCCACGATCTGGTCGAGAAACCAGTCGTATAATGGTCTGTGAACTTCAAATTCCAGGGTGCAGAGTGAATGAGTGATTCCTTCAATAAAATCTGACTGTCCGTGTGCCCAGTCGTACATCGGGTAAATGCACCATTTGTCGCCGGTACGATGATGCGGTTTTTTAAGTATCCTGTACATAAGCGGGTCGCGGAGGTGCATGTTGGGAGCAGCCATATCGATCTTTGCCCGCAACACTTTTAATCCTTCATCAAACACGCCGTTTTTCATTCGCTCAAACAGATCGAGATTTTCCTCAACGCTTCTGTTCCTGTACGGACTTTCCTGTCCCGGTTTTGTTGGTGTCCCTTTCTGTTTCGCAATCTCCGCGGCTGTCTGGTCGTCAACGTAAGCCTTGCCCTTTTTTATCATCTTAACTGCCCACTCATATAACCGGTCAAAATAATCAGAGGCATACCTGGGTTCACCTATCCAATCAAATCCCAGCCATCTTATATCTTCCAGAATGGAATCAATATATTCAACTTCCTCTTTTATTGGGTTTGTATCGTCAAAGCGAAGATTGGTTTTCCCTTTGTATTTCAGCCCGAGCCCGAAATTCAGACAAATTGATTTGGCATGACCTATGTGCAGATATCCGTTTGGTTCAGGTGGGAACCGGGTATATACTTCTCCACGGTTTTTGTTGTTTTGGATATCCTCTTCAATCATACTTTCAATAAAATTGAGTGGTGTACGGGTTTCCTCTGATTTTTCCATGTTTTCCATTTTCAATTTGGATTTTTCGATACGTTCACCGAATGCAGGGTTGTATTTATATATGCATAGCCGGCTCATGTATAATTTTTTTTTCAGGTACAAAATAAGAGGAAATATCCGGTTTATTGTTTAATTAGTGAATGAAAAATAAAACAAATCATTTGAAAAACGAATTTTCTTTCGCTAATTTGCTTCAATAAAGCAATTCCGGGAGGATATATGAGCGTAATAAAGATTGAAAACATGGAGTTCTATGCTTACCATGGGCATTTCAGGGAGGAACAGATTGTCGGGAACAGGTTTCTGGTGGATCTGTGGATTGAAACGGATATGAGCAAACCGGCTGAAACAGACAATCTTGATGATGCTGTTAACTACCAGGTTGCATACAGGTTGATCAGGAAAGAGATGGAGAAAAAATCGAATTTGCTTGAACATATTGCAAAAAGGATTCTGGATGCTCTTTTTGAAGGCTTGGAGGGAATTGAAAAGGTAAGGGTGAAAATTTCAAAAATGAATCCTCCTGTGGGAGGGAAGATAGATAGTGTAAGCGTATTGTTAGGTCGTACCAGCGACGGGGAATATTTTTAAGTTGATTATAGCAATTATTTAACCTTATTTGCCAGTTTCTGGATGTCCCGAATTTCTCCAAATCTTTGATTTGGCTAGAAATTCGAGGATCCTCGAAAAAATATGAAATCAAAGATTTCTGTTTTTTCGGGATTGGTTGCTGGAAAGATTAATCTTTGAATTAAGCACAAAATGATTTCATAAACAATTGAAATATAACATATTGACCAGTAACAAGTAACAAGTAACCAGTAACAGGTAAGTAACTTGAATAAATTTATGCTTAAAATCAGAGGAAAGCATATAAAATCATTATTGGCATAACTGGATTAATTTACATAAATTTGTAATCCATAAAAAAAAGGTCGCGTGACCGAGTGGCTAGGTGGCGGTCTGCAAAACCGTTTACGGCGGTTCGAATCCGCCCGCGACCTCAATAAAATCCTCATCCACCCATCTAATCCGCAAGCTAGATTGCAGGCGGAAATAAAATCGATAGCTTTTAATTGTTTTTGCATATAACCTTTTTTTACCATTTTGTGTTTTCCTGCAAATTATATTCCTCCGCTCCTTCAATGCCCAGCCAATTCATATTCTTCTCAGCTTTTTGGTTTCTCTATAACAATTGCAATCTCGTAGATATTTTCTTAAGCTCTTTTAGTTATATTTGATCTTCCTGTTAAAAAAAGAGCAGATTCATTTATGTATATAAAAGTTATAATATTAAAAATTAATTAATAGCTAAACATCTCACCTCATGGAAGGATTTCATTTTCTTGACTGGGCTGTACTGGGTCTTTTCGGACTTGCATTAATTTGTATCATTGTCTGGGTAAGCAGGATGAAAGAAGATACATCGACAGATTATTTTCTTGCCGGTCGTGATGTTACCTGGCTGGCTATTGGAGCTTCAATATTTGCATCAAACATCGGATCGGAACACCTGGTTGGTCTGGCTGGCGCCGGTGCTTCGAGCGGGATGGCAATGGCTCATTGGGAAATGCATGGATGGATGATCCTTGTCCTGGGCTGGGTTTTTGTTCCGTTTTATTCAAGAAGCATGGTCTTTACTATGCCTGAATTCCTGGAAAGAAGGTATAATGCAGGCACCCGCTCATTTCTTTCAATAATTTCACTGGTTAGCTATGTGCTCACAAAAGTAGCTGTGACAGTATATGCAGGGGGTGTTGTGTTTAAGCAGGTATTCGGGGTAGAAAGCTGGATGGGAATTGACTTTTTCTGGATTGGGGCAATCGGACTTGTAATTATTACAGGGATATATACCGTAATTGGCGGTATGAAATCAATATTCTACACTTCTATTCTTCAAACACCTATTCTGCTGATTGGATCAATCTCAATTCTTGTAATCGGGTTAATAAAAGTTGGTGGCTGGGGTGAGCTGAAAATGATATGCGACAGCAATGTGACCGGTTACGGTGATGGTATGATGAGTCTTATGCGGTCGTCAAAGGATCCTGAATTTCCGTGGACCGGTGTAATACTGGGATCGGCAATTATTGGTTTCTGGTACTGGTGTACAGATCAATACATTGTTCAAAGAGTTCTCTCCGGAAAGAACCAAACCCAGTCACGAAGAGGTGCCATTTTTGGCGGATACCTGAAGCTCCTTCCTGTATTTGTTTTTCTTATTCCCGGAATGATCGCTTATGCATTAGACCAGCAAGGTGTTATTGAACTGACCAGTTCTGATGCAGCTTTTCCAACACTGGTGTCTGAGCTATTACCGATTGGTATGAAAGGACTTGTTGTCGGTGGACTAATGGCGGCACTTATGAGTTCGCTTGCCTCACTTTTCAATTCTTCGGCAATGCTGTTTACAATTGATTTTTACAAAAAGTTTCGCCCTGATACCAGTGAAAAACGGTTGGTTTTTGTTGGAAGGATAGCAACAATTGTTATTGTAATCCTTGGTATTTTATGGATACCTGTTATGAAAAGTATAGGAAAGGTTTTATATGAATATCTGCAGGATGTTCAGTCGCTTCTTGCACCCGGGATCGCATCTGTTTTCCTGCTTGGTGTATTTTGGAAAAGGACTTCGCCGGCAGCCGGATTCACCGGATTAGCAACAGGATTTGTACTTGGAATGACAAGGTTGGCACTGAAAGTATTTGAATCAGGTCTTAATACCGATGGATTTGTATATAAAATATTTGTTGCACCCAATTGGCTTCATTATGAAATTTATCTTTTCGCATTATGTCTCACTGTGATAGTAGTAGTTACATATTTCACAAAACCGCCAATAAAAGAAAACCTGGTTAGCTTAACCTATGCTTATTCAACACCTGAACAAAGAGCAGCAACAAGGGCAAGCTGGAATAAATGGGATGTTATTAACTCTGTTGTTATCCTGAGCGTGATCGTACTGTTCTATGTTTATTTCTGGAAGTAAGAAGTAATACAGAACATTTAACATATAACCTATAACATATAAAACATTGAACTATGAAAAACATACCTGATGTAAGAACCGGAATAGTAGCCGTGAGCCGTGATTGTTT
>DAOVLD010000177.1 GCA_030631445.1 Bacteroidota bacterium | reverse complement strand
TCTTTCATGCAAATCATCAACATTTTGTGTAATGATTTCTACATTAAAAAAACTCTCAAGTTCAACTAATCCTATATGCCCTTTATTTGGTTCAGATTCAAGAAGCTTTTTCCTTCGTTCATTATAGAATCTTAATACAAGTTCTTGATTTGTTTCCCAGGCTTGTGGACTGGCCACTTCGGTAACATCATATTGTTCCCATAGACCACCCATATCACGGAATGTTTTTAGTCCGCTTTCAGCGCTCATTCCCGCACCGGATAGAACAACTAGTTTCTTCATACGTTTAAATCTATTATGTTAGTGACAAGGTTACTTATATTTTCTACCTTTTTACAAATTCAGTGGTATTTGCTCATAAATAAATTTATTTTCAAAGGTATTCGCGAGCTCACTGCCTATCGGCAGTTCGGTTGTTACTCGCTCCCACAAAAGCCCATAGCGCAAACCCGCTCGTGAACATCCATGTGCAAAAATATGGATACTTCTGCGCAACCATTATTTATTCATTTTTGCCTGCCTGCCGGCGAGGCAGGTTTGTGCATTAATAATACATGGAAGTTTCATCTGGTTTTTATTTAATGAGAAAAACAAAAGATAACAGATAAATATAGACAAATAGGAGAAAAATGAACTATTTCAGTTAAAAAACATTGTAACGGAACAATTAATTTTTTTTGTAACTATTTAGAGCCTAAAGTGTCTAAAGTGCCTAAAGTTATAACTTCTTTTATTCCCATTTAGTCATTTTATCATTTACTCATTTTCTTAACTTTAGTTCACTTTAACCTTCTTCCTCTTCTCTTCTCAACTTTAGGCACTCCTGCCTGCCGGCAGGCTTAACTTTAGTTCACTTTAAGTACTTATTAGTTACTACTGATAAATTATTATGTAATTTAGCATAGAATTATTTTAGCCTGACGTATTCATATAATTCATGAATTTTTCAGGTTAATTGTTATTAATTAATAAAAAGTCTGATTAACAATAAAGCAGATGATTGACAGGGTTACGATTGAAAAAATAATGGACAGTGTTGAAATTGTTGATGTCGTACAGGATTTTGTTACTCTGAAGAAAAGAGGAGTGAATTATGTTGGACTCTGTCCTTTTCATAATGAAAAAACCCCCTCTTTTACAGTTTCCCCGTCAAAAGGCATATATAAATGTTTTGGTTGTGGTAGCGGAGGTAATGCAGTAAACTTTATTATAGAGCACGAACATTTAAGTTATCCGGAAGCACTTAAATTCCTGGCCGGGAAATATAATATTGAAATTGTTGAGAAAGAACTTACAGCCGAAGAAGTTGAGCAAAAGAATCAGCGGGAGAGCATGCTGATTTTATCGAAATTTGCTGCTGGTAACTTTCACGGGAATTTATTTAATCATCAGGAAGGGATATCTGTTGGGTTAAGTTATTTTAAAGAAAGGGGCTTTCGTCATGAAATATTGAAAGAGTATAGTGTTGGATATTGTCTGGAACAAAAAGATTCATTTACCAAAACTGCTCAAGAGGCGGGTTATAAACTGGACTACCTTGTTCAAACCGGTCTTACTATAAAAAGGGAAAATTTCACATTTGACCGTTTTAATGGCAGGGTTATTTTTCCTATTCATAGTTTATCCGGACAGGTAATTGGGTTTGGGGGGAGAATATTAAAAAAAGAAACAAAAGCAGCTAAATACATAAATTCACCTGAATCGGATATTTACCACAAAAGCAGGGTATTATATGGTATTTTTCAGGCAAAGAAAGAAATTGTTAATACAGAAAACTGTTTTCTGGTTGAAGGATATACTGACGTTCTTGCAATGCATCAGGCCGGTATTCATAATGTTGTAGCTTCTTCTGGTACTTCACTTACTGAAGATCAAATTCGGCTTATTAAGAGATTTACACCGAATATAACAATTCTGTTTGATGGAGATGAAGCCGGTATTAAAGCCTCACTAAGAGGGATTGATCTTATTCTTGAAGAAGGTTTGAATATTAAGGTAATATTATTACCCCCGGGAGAAGATCCGGATTCCTATTCCCGGAAACTTAGCAGTAAGGAATTTAAAGAATTTCTTACAGCAGAAGCAACCGATTTTATTCGTTTCAAAACCAATCTTTTACTTAAAGATGCAGGAGATGATCCGGTGAAAAGATCATCCCTGATAAGAGATATTGTTCAATCAATTGCCGCTGTTCAGGAAAGTATAAACCGGTCGGTTTATATAAAAGAGTGCAGCACGTTGTTGAAAGTAGATGAAGGGGTATTAAACTCGGAGGCAAATAAGATCCGCAGGAAAAAAGCCGAACAAAGATATCGCGATATTACAAGACAAGAAGAAATTAAGGAGGAACCGGGAAAAAGGCAACCACAAGTTTTTCAGGAATCAACAGATGTCCAGGAAAAAGAGATCATTCGATTGCTGTTATTGTATGGTAACCGGGATTTTATGGAAATCTATCCCGATGAAGAAGAAGCTAAAATAATAACTGTGACCGAATTTTTAATAAATGAAATAATAAATGATGAACTGGAATTTGACCATCCGGTTTGCAGGCAAATATTTGAAGAGATTCAGTACATAGAAAATAATGAACAAAAAATTGAAGAAAAGTTTTTTATTAACCATCAGGATCAGACTATTAGTGATATGGCAGCCGAACTGTTAAGTCCGGCTCCTGAAATAAGTAAAATTTGGTCAAAACATGAGAGTTATATAGAAACAGAAGAAATGAAGCTAAAAGAGGTAATCCCGGAAATCCTCATTGCATTCAAGAATAAGAAGATAATGATTACAATTAAAAAGATTCAGGAGGAATTAAGAAAAGCACAGGAACAAAATAATATTGAAGAGATTGAAAATTTGCAGACACGGCGTATTTTACTGAATGATCTTAAAAAACAGCTCTCGAAAGATCTGGGAGAAAGGATAATTCAGTAACAAGAGATTAGGTAAGCAAGGTGAGTAAGGTGAGTGGGTAAGTAAGGAAGAATAAAGAGTTTAAGGTTTGAGGTTTTAAGAATGTTTGAGGTTAAGAAAAGAACTTGAAACCTGAAACCAGTTAAGCAATTAGCAACGAGAGTTTATTAACTCTTTGGATGTTTAACAATATTTGCTACTTTTAACTCAATTAAATATGTTGTAAGATGCCTGATAAGAACAACTTGATTAAAAAAAATTCAATTATTTTTTCATTGAGGAAGATCTTTAGATCACTCGTTAGTGTCATTATTATTACCCACCTGTTTTTCAGTTGTCAAACCCGAGAGGAACAAAAGGTTGACCTCGACAAGGAAATCGAGGATATCGGAGATATATACCAAAGCATTGGAAAAATGGTTAAAAACGAAAAGTCTATTTTTTACGGGTTATATTCTCCGATTGAAGTGACAAGAGTTTTTGAAAGTGTTGGGGCAGAATACACCCCGGCTATTCTTAATTCTACAGAAAACGCATCAAATTATTTAACCAGCTCAAAAATTGCCCTTAATCTTGGAGTTTATGGTGTTGATCTGGGTTATACACAACTATTCCATTTGTCACAGGAATCAATAAATTATTGGGCTGTAATTGAAAAATTAACAAATCAGTTAGGGATACCGGATGATGTAATTTATACCCCCCGGGAATCACTTGATGAAAATTTTAATAATCCGGATTCTTTAGTACAAATTGCAACAGCAACTTTTGCTATTGTGAAAAATCACCTGAAGGAACAAAACAGGGAAAGTGCAGCTGCAATGATCATAATAGGGGGATGGGTTGAAGCATTATACATCGCAACCGAAGCACTATACAATGAAGAAAATCCTGATCCGGGAATTATTTCTATTATCGCTGAACAAAAATACTCTTTGAATTCCCTGGTAAGTTTTGCTAAAAACTACCACCGGGACACAGAGGTTGCATATTATTACAGGAAATTAAGATTACTGCAAAACTATTTCAGGGAATTTGATATTTACTATAAAAAAAATGATCTCAGGATCGATACAGTTAATAAAGTTATCATCACATCAGGAAACAAGATTGATATTACTAAAGAAAATATTTTGCAAATAAAAAATCAAATCAGAAAGACCAGGGACGAAATCATAAACTAGATTGTGTTAATTTGTTTTCCTGCAGACATTAAACGGGGTTTTTATTTGATTATTTTTCTGAATAATTATTGTATATTTAAATCATTATTTATGTATAAAACGAAGAAATAAATGAAACACACAAAAATTATCCGAACATTTATTTTATCTGTGATTATAGGAGGACTTATTTTTACAGTTTATTCCTGTAAACCACGGTCAGATAAAGAAAAAACCGGGAAAAAAACGCTTCTGGAACCATTGGCTAAAGAAGCAATAAAAAGTGATCTTAAAGAGTTTATATATCCCCTGCCAACGTCATTTGAAGTAATAGAAATGATAAATGATCTGGAAATGGGTTATGACATTGGAGTATCAAATCTTACAGAAAATGCTGATCAATATTTCACCGAAGCAAAAAAAGCCATTAATCTTGGTGTTTATGGTGCTGATCTTGCCTATGCAAGCACCTACCAGATGAAACAGGAAGTAATG
>DAOVLD010000232.1 GCA_030631445.1 Bacteroidota bacterium | reverse complement strand
AATGAACCGGGGCAATCCTGTTCCGGTTGGAATTTTCCCTTTAAGATGAGATAATTCCAGATGCGCATGTGTGTTTACAAAACCAGGGACAAGTATACCGTTGTAAACTTCCAGGTTTTCTGATTCTCCGGCATCTTTCCCCGGATCGATAAGATCTTTTACCTTTCCGTCGTTATCAAGGATAAGTATCCCGTTTTTAATTGGTGAGGAAGAAACAGGGAATATATAATTGGCTGAAATCTTTCTCATAAATGACCTTATACAAATTGTTCTTTAATTAACTTAAGTTGCTAGTTACTGGTTACTAGTTTGTCACGTTAATATGCTATAATTCAATTATATATAGAATCATTTTTCTAACAGACCGAAAACCAGTGTCAAAGTAAGAGTATAATATGCTAATAATATATCCAATATACAATAACTTACCCGTATGTTTATCGTTAACACTACCGGCTACCAGCAACCAGAAACCAGTACCCAGTAGCTGCTCTTTGTCCTTTGCTCTATTTCTCCGGACCGGTTATTGGTTCAAACTCTATCCTGAAATTGGTTACCAGGATATGTTTTTCCCAGTCACCCGGTTTTTGTGAATGATCAAGCAGGTAACCCCTGAGATGTGTAATTTTCGGGTTCAGTACTTTTTGAGTGATCCTGTAGGTTCTCTTTTTTCCCGATTTGCTGATACGTGTTTTAGGATAATATATTCTGTACCCGGTTTCAGTTTGATTGTCAAACCAGAAGTAAGCAGTAATAGCCGGTTCTAAAGATTCGTCATAACTGTATATTTTTATATCTGCAATGATCTTATAGATACCGGGGTTTTTAACCGGTACTTCAAATTCCAGTTTATTTTGTTTTCCGTCCACTGGTAACTTCCAATTAGTTTTTCCTTTCCACAAATTAGGAGCGGTAGTTTCTTTTTCCTGATCAGATGACATAATCTCCCCTTCGAGCTCGGTGAGATGTGAAATTACTTTTTCATAAATTTCATCGAGAGCCTCAGGGTCATGAGAATAATACTCTATTGTATTATTAAACTGGTTAAGGGAATAACCATAGCTTGTAAGTATGCATAAATAATGACCCAGGGAATCCATGTCTTCATACTCTTGTCTTACTTCAGGTAAACTTAGTAATCCATCCGTCAGGTGAAGGTCAGTAAGCAACGGAACGAGATCTTTTGCAGGGATAAGTTCTGATCTATGGAATTTTTGTTCGGGTTTATTGCAATAGCACAAAAAGAGAAATAAAAAGCCAATTATGTATACAGGATATTTCATGTGTTTAAATTTTTTTATTTCTCTAAAGATGAAGAAAATAAAAAATTTCTTCACCCATGTAGCCCTGCCTTCGCCGGCAGGCAGGCACTTCGTTCTCACCCCGATTTTTTTCGGGGTTCGGTTCATAGTTCGAAGATACGATTTTTATAGAAAATTGGTTTACTGAAATTTTCAATCCTAACATGATTCCCCCCTCTTAGTCTCCCACAAGTGGGAGATATCATTGTTCCGCACCTAATGTAAATATCGGAAAATGAGCCATTCATCGATCATTGTTCATCGTTCCAAACCGCCTTGTAATATATCTTACCGGGTACCAGGCAGCCAGGTAACCAATAAGCAAGACTGTAAGAAAAACCCATATCAGATCAGGTATCTCAATACTGACGGGGTAAGCATCAATAACAAATGAATCGCTACCCTGCAGCCTAATAATACCGAATTGTTGTTGTATCCAGCAGATCAGGGTTCCCAGTATCAGTCCGGAGAAAGCTCCGAGCAGGGATATCATCCATCCTTCATAAAGAAAAATCCGTCGTAATGCAGAGAGGCTTGTTCCCATGCTGCGTAAAATACCAATATCTTTCTTTTTTTCGATAATGAGCATTGTAAGCGAACCGATTACATTAAATGAAGCAACAATAAGAATAAAAGTGAGTATAAGAAAGATTGCCCATTTTTCTGATTTCATGATCTTATACAACAATTCCTGTTGTTCGAAACGGTTTTTAACAGAAAAATCCGGTCCCAGTAATTCCTTAATATTTTCCTGAACCATTGAGGTTTCATATGATGGGTCAACTTTTATTTCAATGGCACTAACTTCATTGGTATAACCGAGTAAATCGCGGGCAAAAAACAAAGGAACAATCACATACTCCGAATCAAAATCCTGCTGGATAGCAAATATTCCGGAAGGGAAAAGATATTTGCGATTAAATGCCTTAGCGGGATTCATAGAGATAAGTTTCATATTTCGCGGAACATAAAAGATTACAGGAGAGATAAAATTCAGTCCGACAGCCAGATTAACAGCTACGCCCTGTCCCATAACCGCGTAAGGTTTACCATCTTTAACAAGAGTAAAATTTCCGTCAATTATCATACTATCGATCCCGCTCATCCTGACAAAATCTTCTCCTACACCCTTTATTGTAGCGATATATTGTTTCTCATCGTATCTGAGGAGTGCGTTTTCCTCGACAACTTCGGCGAGATACAATATTCCGTCAGCTTTTTCAAGCAGTTGTATCTTTTTATTATTGGCAGGGAATGTTTTTCCCATAACAGAAGTAATTTTCAGGTCGGGATCGAAGGAATTGAATAATGAGCGCACCAGGTTGTCGAAACCATTAAATACCGATAAGACGACAATAAGTGCTATTGTACCAATTGCAACTCCTACAACAGAAATTGCCGAAATAACATTAATTGCATTTCTTGACTTTTTAGAAAAAAGATACCGTTTTGCTATGTGGAAAGGGAAATTCAAAATATACTCCAGCTAGTGTGGGGTAAAGGTAAGAAAAAGGAGAAGAAGTAAGAAGTAAGAAGTAAATAGTAGGTAGTAGGAAGGCGGAAGGCAGAAGGCAGAAGGCGGAAGGGAAGAATGAAGAGGAGAAGAGGAGAAGAGGAGAAGAGGGAAGAAGTAAGAAGTATATAGTATATAGTAAGTAGAGGAAAGAGAAGAGGGAAGAGGGAAAGGCAAAGAGCGAAGAGCAGAGTGCGGAGAGTGAAGAAGTAAAAAGGGAATGAATAAATGAAGAAATGAGGAGATGAGGAAATGAGGATAAGAAGTCATTAAGTAAGGAAAATAACAATCAATGACTTACTTTTTAAAAGAGCCTCCGGCAAAGATTTTAACCTGCACCTTCCCGGAGATTTCCGGGATATTCTGTCAATTAAACTACGGAGGCCCTTAAAATAGAAACCATGGTATTAAACGAAAATTGCAGCAAAAGTATAAATTATTTGCAACTATTCAGTGTATTAAGGTTGGAATGATAAAATGCTTAAATGCAAGAATGTCTAAAGTTTTAATAATAATAGTGCCTAAAGTTTAAAGTGACTAAAATGACTAAAATTTTAGGCTAATCTCATTATACTTTGCATTTTTGCCGACTGCCGACTGATTATTTATAAGCTTTTACCATTAATCCCGTGCCGGTTTTGTGTTTTATTTTCACATCCAGAATATTAAGTAATAGAGAGAACGGAAAGGTGATCAGATAATAAAACGGAAGAATAACAAAGAATAATTTACTAAGATTAAGAAGAAGAATTGGATACTTCATCGACAGTTTCCATGATAACTGCCCCGTTTTACCATAAGTATAACGTGTATTAATATTGTTAAAGCCTGCCTTTTCCAGCTTCGTTTTAATTTCATT
>DAOVLD010000207.1 GCA_030631445.1 Bacteroidota bacterium | reverse complement strand
GTTGCATATTATTTTATTTTTCTACATTTATATTCATTTTAACTATAATCTGTATTATGTCCCGAATCTTAGTGATCGATGATGAGCAAAGCATCAGAAATTCATTGAAAGAAGTTCTTGAATATGAAAAGTATGAGGTTGACCTGGCAACAGAAGGACAAGAAGGACTCGAAATGTTCGAAAAAAACCAGTATGACGTTGTGCTTTGTGATATAAAGATGCCTAAGATGGATGGTATTGAAGTTCTTGAAAAAATATTTGGACAGACAACTGATATTCCCATCATCATGATATCAGGACATGGGAATATTGATACTGCAGTTGAATCAATAAAAAAAGGGGCATATGACTTTATTGAAAAACCACTTGACCTGAACCGGCTGCTTATTACAATTAAGAATGCCCTTGAGAAAGGAAGCCTGGTAACCGAAACCAGGGCATTGAAGAAGAAGGTGAGTAAAAAATATGAAATGGTTGGAGAATCTAAAGCCCTTTTGAGGGTGAAAGATATGATCGAACGGGTTGCTCCCACAGATGCAAAAGTACTGATAACAGGTGATAACGGAACAGGAAAGGAATTAGTAGCTCGCCAGCTTCATGAAAAAAGCAACAGAGCAAATCAGCCGTTTATAGAAGTAAACTGTGCTGCTATTCCTGCAGAATTGATTGAAAGTGAACTTTTTGGACACGAAAAGGGTTCTTTTACTTCGGCTCATAAACAAAGAATAGGTAAATTTGAACAGGCACAGAATGGCACTATTTTCCTGGATGAAATTGGGGATATGAGTCTGTCGGCACAGGCTAAAGTATTGAGAGCTCTGCAGGAAAATCAAATTTCCAGAGTGGGCAGTAATAAAGATATTGATGTAGATGTAAGAGTAATAGCTGCTACTAATAAAAACATTAAAAAAGAAATTGATAACCACAATTTCCGTGAAGATCTGTATCACAGAATCAGTGTAATTCTTATTCCGTTACCTTCATTAAACGAACGGAAGGAGGATATTCCTCTGCTTGCCGATTACTTTAATATCCGGATATGTGATGAATATGGTATGAGCAAGAAAGAAATTACAAAAGACGCTATCAAAGAATTGCAGAAAATCAACTGGACCGGCAATATCAGGGAGTTCCGGAATGTACTGGAGCGATTGATCATACTTTGTGAAAAAAAGATCACCGGAACTGATGTGATCAGCTTTGCACATCCAATTTCAAAATAAGTCGGCCCTCCTTCGCTCTTCACTTCGTTACGAGCTTCGGAAGGGCAAAGCAGTTAACAGTCCCGGAAAAACAGAAATCTTCGATTTCTTATTTTTCCGAGGATCCTCGAAAATTTACGCAAATCGCAGATTTGCTAATTTTCGGGATCGGCAATCAATAAGCAGGATAATGCTTAAGGAACTTGACACCATTTAATTCCATTTCTTTCAGAGCTTTTTCCTCATCTTCTTCATGCTGATGAACCCCTTGTATTGCTTCCATGATCACAGAAGTAAAAAATCCATTCCTTACTGCATCCAAAGCAGACTCCTTTATACAATATTCCGTAGCAAGTCCCACTATGTACAGATCATTAACATTCCTTTGCTTCAAGTATTCTTCCAGGTTTAAATTGGTTGCTTCAAAAGCCGAATATCCATCATCACGATTTCCTGTTCCTTTTAAAAAGACCTGCTGAATATTTTTTGTGTTCAGATCAGGATGAAAAGCAGCACCAAAAGAATTTTCAACACAATGCACCGGCCATTTACTAAAATGAACTGATTCTTTCGGATGCCAGTCACGGGAAGCCACGATAATGTCAAAATGCTCCATCAACCGGTTAATTACCGGCACTATCTTATCCCCCCCAGGAGCAGCCAATGCACCACCAGGACAAAAATCATTCTGTACATCTACTATCAATAAAGCTTGCATCTTATTATCCATATTTCTGATTAGTACTATTCACTATCTTATCCCGCAGAATCAGGAGTTTTTCGCTAATCCCAACCTTATAAGCATGTGGGTTTTCAAACCGTTTATGCTCTTCCGGCAATTGATTGAGTCTTTCCTGTGCATATTGGGCAATCTCTCCCGGTTTCCGGCTTACTGTGATCCTCTTGCCACTATTCAAAACCTTATATAATAACTCCTCTTTTTTCATGTGGGACACATCCATATGTTTACGTGAAATATATGGATGCTGAATTAAACCAATATCCTTTTCCTCAACCAGTGCTATAGCATCAGCATAAAACTTATTATCTCCGTTAAGTATTCTAAATAATTTTTTCCTGCCGGGGAGTGTCATTTTCTCATGGCTGTCAGTGATTTTCATCTGGGGTTTGCCATCACTTTCAGAAAGTTTATAAACACCATCAAGTGCAGCATCATCTTTACCTGTTATAAGTTTTGTTCCAACTCCATAAACATCAATGCATGCCCCCTGAGTTTTAAGACTTTTAATCAGATATTCATCTAATTGGTTTGACGCAAATATTTTTACATAATATAACCCTGTATCATCAAGCATTTGTCTTGCTTTCTTACTCAGATATGCCAAATCGCCACTATCAAGCCGAATACCTTTAAGACGATATCCCTCTGCTTCCATCTCTTTACCTACACGAATAGCATTTGGGATCCCAACATTCAGAGTATCATAAGTATCAACAAGTAAAACACAATTATCAGGATATATGCGGGCAAATGAACGAAAAGCTTCCAATTCATTCTCATAACTTTGTACCCAGGAATGTGCTTGTGTTCCCGAAGAATGTAAACCAAAAGAAAAAGCACTGTATACGTTTGATGTGCTGTCAAATCCACCAATTATTGCGGCTCTGCTGGCATGTATGCCTCCCAGCCCCTGTGCCCTGCGCAACCCGAAATCTGTTACTATCTGGTCTCCAACCATCTGCCGTATTCGTACAGCTTTTGTGGCAATCAGGGTCTCGAAATTCAGAAAATTTAATAGAATAGTCTCGATAAGCTGTGCCTCGATAATGTTTCCTTCTACACGCACAATAGGTTCGTTTGGAAAAACCACTTCACCCTCTTTACACGACCATATATCACCTCTGAATCTAAAGTCAGTGAGATATTCCAAAAACCGCTTATCAAATCCTGCTTTTTTCAAATAATTCAGATCCTCTTTCTCAAACCGGAAATTCAAAACCAGTTCTAGAATATCTTCCAGCCCAACAAATAATGTATAGCCTCCTCCGTAAGGATTTTTCCTGTAGAAATAATCAAATGTTACACGACAATCCTTTTTACCACCCAATAAATAGCCCTGAGCCATGGTTAATTCATAATAATCGATAAACAAACCAACATGTTTATTTAATGTCTGCATAAACCTGTAATTAAATATATCGGAATTTTAAAATCACCACATCACCTCATTACCACATCACCTTTTCACCTTTTCACCTTTTCACCTCTTCTCATCTTCTCATTGTCTCTCCTTACTTCCTACTTCCAACTTCTTACTGATCCCGAGTTCCCGTTCAACTTCGATGTCCTTACCGGGATCGGGACAATCAAGAGATGATATCCACGGTTTTATATCCAGCACCGGTGTTCCGTCAAACGCATCAATCCCGCTGACATGTAATATGGCTCCATCTACCCGGTTAAGTTTGATCACTGCAAAACCAATAGAATTCGGCCGGTTAGGCGACCTTGTTGCAAACAGACCGAAAGACCTTTTACTCCCTGGTGGATTGGCAGAAGATTGCCACCCTTTTGACAAATGCATATGGTACAGGACAATAATGTAATTGTACATTTCAATATCCTGCAATGCTTCAGTAAAGGGTTCATATATCTCAATTGTGCCTTCATTTTCAGGTTCCAAAGTACCCTGCCGGGGTGCTCCGGTTTGCGGTGTCATACTGGTATGAAACTCTCCAATGGGTTGATATTCTATTACCATGGTGTCAGGTTTTGTTTTTATTTGCGGTATTGTTTGTTCGGCT
>DAOVLD010000061.1 GCA_030631445.1 Bacteroidota bacterium | reverse complement strand
GAAAAAATATCTTCGCTCAGGCTTGGATCTATTCATTGCAACTCGCAGATATTCCCTGAAGTATGTAGCTAATCCCAGATCATGGCTTTGTTTTTTATAATCAAGCTCGATTGGCAGGGTTTTAACCGAGTCAAATATTTCTTTCTCCAGATACCCATATTTCACCATTTGTGAAAGCACAACATTTCTCCTGTGAAGAGTTTCATCATATCTCCTTAAAGGATTATAATATGATGAGTTTTTTAACATTCCCACTAACATTGCCGACTCTTCAAGATTCAATGAATCAGGTGAAGAATTAAAATATATTGAAGCCGCTGAATTTATTCCTACTGCCTGATTCAGAAAATCAAACACATTCAGATACATTGTAATTAATTCATTCTTAGTGTAGCTCCTTTCCAATTTTACTGCTGTTACCCATTCTTTAAACTTTGTAATGCCCAGATTAGCTATTTTCACCAGGGGAAACTTGTAAGTTGTAGTATCACGCGGGAAAAGATTTTTTGCCAGTTGCTGTGTAATGGTGCTGCCTCCTCCTGCACTTGATTCTCCCTGTAATATTGTTTTATATATCACTCTTCCCAAGCCTCTTATGTCAACACCTGAGTGTTTATAAAATCTAATGTCTTCTGTAGCAATTAGTGCATCAACAACATAGGGAGATATTTCATCTATGTCTGTCCATGTCCTGTTTATTATGTAGAATTTCCCAAGTAATTTTCCATCTTCAGACCATACTTCAGAAGCCAGATCATTCTCCGGATTCTCAAGCTGTTTAAAAGAGGGCATAGGACCGAAAACATCAAATGAAATCAGTACAAACAGAAGAATAGCAAAGACAAACGGGAAGGAAAAAATACCCCAGAACCAATATAGGTATTTTTTATATTTCAATTTTAATAAGGTCATTTTTATATTGTTTTTCTTCTTAAAAATTCAAAGTTACTGGTCACTGGTTGCTAGTTGCTGATTCGTCAATGCCTAAATAACGTTGACATTAAACTCTTAATTCTTCCTCTTCACTCTCTGCTCTCCGCTCTTTGCTCTTTGCTCTTCGCTCTCCTTATTTGCTTCAAAAATACTAAAACTTTAAAGAATATTTACTTTTAAATTTTGAACTTAGCTTGCTATTTTATTTACTTTGTGCAAATTTTTAATGAATTTTTAATTATTGGTAACTTCAGTACTTAAAGTAAAAAGTTAAGTAAGGTGAGTAGTTGAGTAAGTTGAGTAAGGAAGAATGAATAGGTGAGTGATGAGTGAAGGAGTAAGATTCACGACTCTTTAATTTTAGTTATTTTAGGCACTTTAAACTTTAGGTACTTTAGGCACTTCTTCATTTAGACACTGAATAGTTACAATTATTGAAATATTAATTAATTTATAAGGCTGCTAAATATGATCGAAAATTTAGTTATTGTTGAGTCTCCGGCGAAAGCAAAAACCATAGAAAGTTTTCTTGGTAAAAATTTTATCGTTAAATCCTGCTTTGGTCATGTTCGTGATCTGTCCAAGAAAAATTTCGGCATCGAAATTGATAACAATTATTCTCCACAATATATTGTATCAGAAGACAAGAAAAAAATTGTCGCTGAATTAAAAAAGCTGGCAAAAGATTCCGGGGTCGTATGGCTTGCAACTGATGAAGACAGGGAGGGAGAAGCTATTGCATGGCATCTGTCCGAAATATTGAAATTGCCTCCGGAGAACACAAAACGAATTGTTTTTCATGAAATTACCAAAGATGCTATACGTAACGCTGTAGACAACCCCAGGAAACTAAATAATGACCTGGTAAATGCTCAACAGGCACGAAGGATTTTGGACCGGCTTGTAGGTTTCGAGTTATCCCCTGTTTTGTGGAAAAAAATTCAGCCAAAACTTTCAGCCGGCAGGGTTCAATCAGTCGCTGTAAGATTATTGGTTGAAAGAGAAAGAGAGGTAATGCATTTCAACCCTGAATCAAAATTTAAAGTTTATGGTACCTTTTGTTTTTCTGATGAACAAAGGAAAAAAGTAGAATTAAAAGCAGAAGTTATAAATCGCTTTCCCGATTCAGATGAAACAAGAAAGTTCCTAAACAATTGCAAAGATGCTGATTTTGAAGTTGTTGATATTATAACCAAACCGTCCAGGAAATCTCCTGCGCCACCCTTTACAACTTCAACCTTACAACAAGAAGCTAGCAGAAAACTGGGATTTTCCGTATCGCAAACCATGACAGCTGCACAAAAACTATATGAGGCAGGTTTTATTACCTACATGAGAACTGATTCTGTTAATCTATCAAGTCTTGCCCTGACAAGTGCCCGCAATACAATAATTCAAGAGTTCGGGGAAAAATATGCAAAAACACGTAAATATAAAACCAAAGCAAAAGGAGCACAGGAGGCACATGAAGCCGTAAGACCAACATATTTTCAAAACGAAACAATTAAAGGGAACCGTTCCGAACAACGACTTTATAATTTGATATGGAAACGGACTATTGCATCTCAAATGAGCGAGGCACAACTTGAAAAAACCACTGTTACAATTAATCTTTCCAATAGTGACAAAAAGTTTGTTGCATCCGGAGAAGTAATAAAATTTGACGGGTTCCTTAAAGTATATATGGAATCGAAAGATGATGATTTGGATGATTCTACTAAAGGGATGCTCCCTCCAATCAGTACCGGGCAAATTTTGAATTATGAAAGCATCAATGCTTATGAACGGTTTTCAACTTCACCCCCAAGATATACTGAAGCCAGTCTGGTAAAAAAACTTGAAGAACTTGGCATTGGTCGTCCTTCCACTTACGCTCCGACAATTTCAACTATCCAGCAAAGAGGTTATGTTCTTAAAGAAGATCGCCCTGGTTTCAACAGAAATTTCACTGTTATTTCTTTATCAAAAGGGGAACTTGAAGAAAAAACCCAAACTGAAAAGGCAGGTACGGAAAAAAAGAAACTGTTCCCTAAAAATATTGGAATAATTGTTAACGATTTTCTTATTGAGCATTTCAAAGATATCCTGAATTATAACTTTACAGCTTCTGTAGAAAAAGAATTTGATGAAATTGCTGCAGGGAAGTTAGACTGGACTGAAATGATTGATACCTTTTATAAACCATTTCATGCAAAAGTTGAAAAAAGCTTAGCAACTTCAATTAAAAAAACCGGTGAGCGACAACTTGGTAAAGATCCTGAGACAGGGGAACCGGTTATGGTTAGAATTGGCAAATATGGTCCTTTTGTTCAGATGGGCGACATTAATAAGGATGAAAAACCCAGGTTTGCCAGTCTGCTTAAAGGACAGCTTATTGAAACAATTACACTTGAAGAAGCCCTTGAGTTATTCAAACTGCCAAGAACCATTGGCGACTTTGAAGGTAAGGATTTAATTGTTGGTATTGGAAGGTTCGGACCATATGTTCGACATAACAATAAATTCTTTTCGCTGAAGAAAGGAACAGACGATCCATTGATTATTAATAAATCAAGAGCCATAGAACTGATCGAAGAAAAAAGGGAAATTGAAAAAAAGCGAATTATTAAAAGTTTCCCAAATGATCCCGATCTGAAAGTCCTTATTGGACGTTATGGCCCATATATTTCTTATAAAAAGAAAAACTTCCGTATACCACGGAAAAATGAGCCTGAATCTCTTACATTTGAAGATTGTTTGAGAATTATTGAAGAAGGAGAGAAGAAAAAATCAAAAAAGAAAAAAAGTTGAGTAGGTGAGTAGTTGAGTAAGGAGAGTAAGGAAGAGGAAGAGAATATTGAATTTCGAATTTTAGGCACTTTTAACTTTAGGCACTTTAGGCACTTTTAACTTTTTAACTTTTTAACTTTTAACTTTATACATTTTTATCTTTTACTTATGGACCTGAATTATTATTTCGATCCTGTAAGTCTGGATAAACCGGATTTTGAGCTTTTACCAGCCCGGGCTCTATTCGGTAGAAATATTCATATTCATACACCTGACACTCCAGTTAATAACATTAATAACTATGATGTGGCGATTTTGGGAGTATGCGAAGACCGTAATTCCCCAAATAAGGGTTGTTCTGATGGCCCCGACAAAATAAGAACCTGGTTGTATCAACTTTCAAAACCAAAGAAAAAATTCAGAATTATTGATCTGGGTAATATTAAAAAAGGAGAAAATGTTGAAGATACATATTTTGCATTACGGGATGTGGTTTCAGAACTTCTAAATCAAAATGTATTCCCGCTTGTAATTGGAGGAAGTCAGGATCTGACTTATGGCATTTATAATGTATACAAGAAAGAAAGCGCTTTTCTGAACCTTGTATCTATCGACTCCAGGATAGATTGGAAAAATGATCCCGAACTAATTAATTCACAAAATTATCTTAACAAAATTATTTCCGGAAAAGAAATACCTGTACAATACTATAACATTGGACATCAGGACTATTTAACTGACAAAAAGTTATTAAAGGAACTCCGTCAAAAATATTTTGATTCATTCCGTGTCGGCGTGGTGCGGTCAGATATTATGGAAATGGAACCGGTGTTGAGAGATGCGCATATTGTTAGTCTTGATATTAGTGCCGTAAGACAATCTGATTCACCCGGGCATTTTAACCCTTCACCAAACGGATTTTACGGTGAAGAGATCTGTCAGCTGGCTAAATATGCCGGACAAAGTGACAATTTGCAGGTATTTGGCATTTTTGAAATTAATCCTGCTCTTGATATAAACAATCAATCTTCCAGACTGGCTGCACAGATCATCTGGTATCTGTTCGAAGGAATGTCACAAAAAATTATTGAAAATCCGGCTAAGCAAAAAAACCGGTTTACAAAGTATATTGTGAATTTAAGTGGTGTTGGAAAAGATATTGTTTTTTATAAAAGTAACCATACTGAAAGATGGTGGCTAAAAGTGCCTATATCAAAAACCAATTCTGTAAAGGCTGAATTTATTGCCTGTACATACAAAGATTATATGAAAGCAAGCAGCCAGGAAATACCAGATCGCTGGTGGAAAGCCTTTCAGAAACAAGGATAATTTCCGTTTATCTATAAAAAACAACTCTTTATCATCCAAAATTCAATATTTGCCAAAATTATTCTGAGTTCTCTATTTGAAACTAATCAGTGGGCCTGTCCGACCGGAGTCATCCGGTCGGGCAGTCAACAGTCGGCAGTCCTCAGTCAGCAGTCGGCAATTGGTTAGCATCAAATAGCTATCCTTTTATTGGAGGTTGAAGACTTGAGATTGAAGACCAATAAATTAAGTGGTACACTGGAAAATCAAGTAGCAATAATAAAATGGTAACTAGATTTAAAAACTTAACTTCACATAATTTTTTTTGATGATTTTAATAAACGATCTGAAGAAATCGGACGATTACTTAATCATATAATTCAAAATCATGAAAAGTATATATAGCCTGGTCTTTAGTTTGCCGACTGAAGACTGAGGACTGCCGACTTTAATATAATGAGATTAGCCATTTTAGCATTCCAAACTTTAAACACTGAATGGTTACTTCTATTTAATTCTTTGTACTATTGCCCGGGCATATCATTGACTATCAGAAACCAGCACAAAAAATCACGGTTATTATCTTTAATTATCAATTTTCACATAAGGGTCAATTTTATATTAAATTAAATAACCTAATTTACTTTTTATCCGTATAAGATCAATGATAATGAAACAGGTTAACATAATTATTGTTTACAGATAAATTGTTAATGTTGATTGAAAGTACTATTTTTACTAAACTAAAAAATGTTAGATAACAAGCATATTGCAAAAAAGGGAAGAAACAGGTTTGACAAAAAGAGTCAAAATAATCACATTTTTATCATACATCTCACTGATTTGTATGGGACAACAGGATCCTCAAATCAGCCAGATAATGTTTAACCAGATGTCCATTAACCCGGGATATGCAGGAAGTAATGATATGATCTGTTTTGCTGCTCTGAGCCGCCAATCCTGGGTAGGATTTGACGGTGCCCCCAGCACCACGTTTTTTCATGTAAATGCCCCTTTTAACTTGTTTGGGATCAATAGTGGAGCAGGATTATCACTTATGAATGACCAGGCTGGATTTAACGATAATATGAACATTAATTTTTCTTATGCTTACAAGATTGATATTGCATCAGGCAAGCTGGGTATTGGTCTGGGTTTAGGAATATTTAACAAAACATTAGAGCCCAACTGGACAATTCCAACAAGCGATTATCATACGCCTGCCAGTGGTGACCCGTTAATACCTGAGAATAATGAAAGTTATTTAGCTTTTGATATGGGTTTTGGAGCATATTATAAAACCCGCGAATTTTATATTGGCATTTCATCTACTCATATAAACGAGGCGAAAATTAAATATTCTAAAGGAACACCTTACTTGAAAAGGCATTATTATGTTATTACCGGGTACCATCTGCCAATAAATAACCCGATGATTGAGGTTACACCGTCAATTTACCTGTTTTCTGATGGAAGAACATCCCAGCTTAGCATAAATACCAATATTCAATACAATAAAAAAATCTGGGGTGGCGTTACTTACAGAGCAGGAGATGCCATTATCGGATTAATGGGAATTGAGCTCTTTAACGGTATAAGAGTTGGCTACGCTTACGATTTTGCAACTTCTGATATAAGAAAAAACAGTAATGGCAGCCATGAATTAATGGTAAGTTATTGTTTTAATCTTAGCATTAGCAGGAGTCCAAGAAGTTACAAAAGTGTAAGATTTTTATGATTATTAAAAAAAATTAATTTACTTGCAATATAAAACTGAAATAGATATGAAAAAAATATTCTTTTTCTGTATTGTTCTGGCAATGATAATTGTATTGACCGGATGTGGGGGTTCTTCTCTCAACGGCGAGCTGGTTGGAGTTAAGGGCAGAAAAAAATGGTATGAACCTGATCCATATGGAATGGTATTTGTCACTCAGGGTAGTTTTAATATGGGTCCAAGCGATCAGGATATTGCCTTTTCGATGGATGCATTCTCAAAAACTGTTACTGTTGATGCTTTCTATATGGACGATACTGAAATAACAAATAATGAGTATCGCCAGTTTGTAAATTATGTCAGAGACTCGATCCTACGCTACAAACTTGGAGATGCCGGAATTGAAGGTTTCTTTAAGGCAGATGAAAACGGAGATCCTTACGATCCGCCTGTTATCGACTGGGAAACTGAAATTGATAAGGAGAATGAAGAAATTGCTGACATTGTTGAGGAAATGTATTATCCTGAAAACGAAAGATTTAATAATAGGAAACAGGTAGATACACGGAAACTTGTTTATACATATTTCTGGATCGACCTTCAACAGGCTGCTAAAGAATCAAGCCGGTATAATCTGGAAACTCAGTCATATGATGGAGAAATAATTAATCAGGAGGGAGAGCGTATACCAATTGAGAATCGTTCATCTTTTATTATGCACGATGAAGTACCGTGTTATCCGGATACCCTTGTGTGGATCAGGGATTTTACCTATTCTTATAATGAACCATGGGCAAATATGTATTTCTGGCATCCCTCTTTTGATGAATATCCGGTTGTTGGTGTTACATGGAAACAAGCAAATGCTTTCAGCACCTGGAGAACAAATTTTTTAAATAGTTACCTTTCGCAACAGGGTAATGCCTGGGTTCAGGATTACCGTCTTCCTCTTGAAACAGAATGGGAATATGCTGCACGGGGTGGTTTAGATCATTCCATGTACCCGTGGGGAGGGCCATATACCAGAAATGATGAGGGTTGTTTTCTGGCTAACTTTAAAACATTACGTGGTAACTATATTGATGATGGAGCGTTGGTTGCAACTAACGTTGCTTCTTTCTCAATGAACGAATTTGGATTGTATGACATGGCAGGCAATGTAGCTGAATGGACATCAAGTGCTTATGACGAATCAGCATATGTGTTCACACATGATATGAATCCGAATTACCAGTATAACGCACGGGCGGATGAGCCTCCTGTTATGAAAAGAAAAGTAATACGAGGCGGTTCATGGAAAGATATTGGATATTACCTTCAGGTTAGTTCGAGAACATATGAATATCAGGATTCTGCAAAATCATTTATAGGATTCAGGAATGTTCGTTCATATATGGGTTATTAAATATTTTTTTTCAGATTAATAATAAAATTCAACTACTATGAATTTAACAGAGTTAGTACAAAGCAGCGGCTGGAAAAACTTTATGTCAAAGCT